>NZ_LMVE01000012.1:0-36932 GCF_001432185.1 Cylindrospermopsis sp. CR12
ATTGAGAATAGATTTTGATGACATTTTTGCTGATTTACTGTTTCTCGAATGCTTTTTTCACTCTCTATGTTTATTTTTATGCTAACTTTGATTTTTATCTCAGTAATTTCCCTCCCTGATAGTTGAGGGTGCGGAATGTGGGTTGAAACGCAATTCCCCTAGCTCCCCCCTAGGTTCAAATTTAGACTTATCTCCATAGGAGATTGAAACTTTTTCCTTTTAAACGAGGTATCTTGTGCTACTGCAATCAAACTCAAATAGATATGAATGTGAGGTTCAAATACTAAACAAGCAAGACTAATCACTTTAAGTCGGAATAATTTCAAGTTTCTTATTAATCGCATTAGTCCAGAATATGCAGAGTACATACATAAACAGTATGATTATAAATTATTCACTCTATCTCCTTTGCGAACTAAGGGAAAAGAACATGAAATTGAGGAAGGACAACTGTGTCATGTCCGATTAACACTACTAGATGATCAGAAGATTAGTGAACTATTATGTATACTAGCCGAAATTGATCAACAGGAACTAAGATTAGGTAATACCACAATCTCTATTTATAATGTGCAAGTTTCCCCTGAAACTAATAACATTTGGGTTAGATACCAAAGCTGGGAAGAACTAGTAGAAAGTCCACCACAAGAATTTATTAACTTGCAATGGCACTCACCCACGGCCATTAAGCAACAACACCGTAATTCTTTATTTCCAATTCCCGAAACCATATTTTATTCATGGCAAAAAAGATGGTTGAAAATATCACCTATACCACTACCACAAGAGTTAACTCCTGATGATTGGTTTACTTCCTCTCAAATAAGTAGTTATAACTTACAAACTACTACGGTTTACTTCGGCAACTTTAAACAAAAAGGATTTAAGGGAAAAGCAAGTTATGAAATTCATGGTGATGACAATATCAAAAAAACAGCTAATATTCTGAGTCATTTTGCATTTTACTGCGGGACTGGATATAAAACCACAATTGGTATGGGACAAACCAATATAACTAGCAAGTCTTTAGACTTTTCCAAAGATAATAATCAACCCACAAACTCGAATGAAAATCCTAATATCTAATTATGAATGATGAGCAATCTTTAGTACCAATTGCGGCTATCAACAACTATAATTATTGTCCAAGATGTTGCTGGTATATTTACGTAACAGGTGAATGGCAAGATAATGAATTTACCATAGCGGGAACTCGTCAGCATGAGAGGGTAGATAGTGGAGAATTTACCAGTGAAACGAATTTGAAACAATGGCGCTCTTTGCCTCTTTATTCATACAAATTGGGATTGATTGGTAAAGCAGATTTAGTGGAACAGTCTGGGGATGAAATTTATCCTGTGGAATATAAAGTAGGTTATAGTGCTAAGTGGCAAAATGATCATCTTCAACTATGTGCTCAAACCTTGGCACTAGAAGAAATGCTTAATATTAGTATTCCCAAAGCTTTCATGTATTATGCAGCCAGCCATCAGCGTTTAGTTGTGGATATGGATGATAATTTAAGAAGGCAAACTATTCAGATAATTCAGGAAATTAGAGAGATGTTAGTCACAACTAAATGTCCTCCTAATAATTACCAATCAAAGTGTAAAGGTTGTAGTCTTTATGATATTTGTTTACCAAAGGAAACGGAAAAAGCTAGATTAGCTGCTCACGATATATAAAACAAGAGTTTCAAAGAAAATAATGTCACAGTAAAATAACGAGAGTAAAAAAATGACTATTCTCTTCCTGTTAGAACAAGATACCTTGGTTCGTCAAATTGATGAAAGATTAGAAATTTTTAAGCATGATAAAAGACTGACTGATGTACCACTGTGTAAGTTAGAATCAGTAGTAGTGTATGGTAGAGTTATTCTTACTATTCCAGCTTTAAAAATTTTAAATCAAAGATCAATTCCTATTACCTATTTATCCGAAGAAGGTCGTACAGTTGCGACCTTGCTTCCAGAACCAAATCCGAATGCAATTTTAAGATCTAAGCAATATCAAGCTAGTTTTGATACTCACAAAACTCTAGCAATAGCTAGAGAAATTATCAGGGGTAAACTATTTAATCAACACACTATTTTGGCAAGGTTTTCTCGACAAAATGAAAGATCTGAGAAAGTCATATCAGCTTTGAAATCATTAAAGGCTTGTCAAAAATCTATTGATCAAACTACATCTTTAAATGAATTAAGAGGATATGAGGGACAAGGTGCATCATCTTATTTTGGAGTTCTAGGAGAATTATTAACGGGAACTCCCTGGAGTTTTTCCCATCGTACCCGCAGACCTCCCACAGACCCAGTTAATGCATTATTAGGATTTGGTTATGCTTTACTATATGGGGACTGTCGTGCAGCATTACATACAGTCGGGTTAGATCCATACCAGGGGTTTTTACATGGTGAGCGTTATGGACGTGCCAATTTAGCATTAGATCTTATGGAAGAATTTCGACCTATCTTTGTAGATGGATTGGTTCTACAGCTATTAAGAAATAATTCCTTAGAAAAAGAGTCTTTTATTAATTATCCTGGTGGTGCTGTTCACTTAAATGAACAGGGAATGAAGAAATTTATCCAAAGCTATGAACAGAGAAAAAATACTACATTTCAACACTCAGTTTTTGAAATTCAAACGGACTATCGACGAGCTTTAATTTTACAAGCTCGACTCTTAGCTAAACATCTAAATCAAGAAATAGAAAAATATTTACCCTTAAAAGTGAGATAAGATGATTGACGAAAGTTTTTATATCATTAGCTATGACATTTCCGAAGATAAAAGACGCAATAAAATTCATAAATGCCTTAAATCTTATGGAGAATGGAAACAGTATTCTTTGTTTGAATGTCGATTAACGTTAACTCAATATCAAAGGTTACGACAAAGATTGGATAAATTGATTAAACCTAAGGAAGATAATATCCTATTTTACAAATTAGGAAGATGTTGTCAGTATAACATTGAGAGAATTGGTTGTGATCCACCACGTAATCTAGATGTTTTTGTGATTTAAAGTTTGAGCAGGGATAATTAAGAATTTCAGTGCGATCGCCCAATTTTGTAGGTTAGGTTGAGGAATAAAACCGAACAAATAATCTCCCTGTGATGCGATTGGGAAGAACTGGCTACGCGAGATCGCCCAATCTTGTAGAAACCCAACAAAAGGATATGCTTAGTTATAACATCCGTTGTAAATATCTTCCCGTATGGGAGCGGGGATTTTGAGCAAGTTGTTCTGGAGTTCCCACACCGATGATCTCTCCCCCTTTATCACCTCCTTCTGGGCCCAAATCTATAACCCAATCCGCACAACGAATCACATCCAGGTTGTGTTCAATCACTAAGATAGAATTTCCCTTATCCACTAATCTCTGAATCACATCTAATAACTTGTGAACATCATAAAAAGATAGTCCGGTGGTGGGTTCATCTATTAAATACAATGTTTTACCCGTAGCACGTCGAGATAACTCCGTAGCTAATTTGACCCGTTGTGCTTCTCCTCCTGATAGGGTGGTAGCGGGTTGTCCCAACTGTATGTATCCCAAACCAACATCCACCAATGTTTGTAATTTGCTGACTGCTTTGGGGAGGTTTTCACAAAATGCTAGTGCTTCCTCAACGGTCATTTTTAAAACATCAGAGATGGATTTATCTTTATATTTAACTTGTAAGGTCTCTCGATTATATCTAGCTCCTTTACATACTTCACATTGAACATAAACATCCGGTAAAAAATTCATTTCTATAACATTTACTCCCTGTCCATTGCAAGCTTCACACCTACCTCCCTTGACGTTAAAGGAAAATTGTCCAGGTTTATATCCCCTAGTTTTAGCCTCGATAGTTTGGGAAAATACTTCTCTAATCAGGTCAAATACTCCTGTGTAGGTAGCTGGGTTAGATCTGGGTGTTCTCCCAATGGGTGACTGATCTATGACAATGACCTTATCCACACAGTTTAATCCTCCTATTCCACTGAGTTCTGGAGGAAAGGGTACTCTTTTTAATAAATGATGTTGTAGCGCGGGATAGAGCAATTCATTAATTAAAGTTGATTTTCCTGAACCAGAAACTCCAGTTACAGCAACTAATTTTCCCAGGGGAATTTCCACATCTAGGTTTTTTAAGTTATTGCGGTGGGCATTTTTAATGTTCAGAGTTTTGCCATTTCCCCCTCTTCTAGTTGTGGGTGTATCAATTACTATTTTTTTGGATAAATAGGCTCCTGTTAGGGAATTTTCTGCCTTTAATACCTCTTCAATTGTTCCTTGGGCAATAATATTTCCCCCATGAATACCTGCACCCGGACCAATGTCAACTATGTGATCTGCTGCTCTGATAGTTTCTTCATCATGTTCTACCACAATTAGGGTATTTCCCAAATCTCGCAGTTTAATCAGGGTTTTTAACAGTCTATCATTATCTCGTTGATGGAGTCCAATGCTCGGTTCATCTAACACATAAAGCACTCCTGTTAAACCGGAACCAATTTGGGTCGCTAGTCTAATTCGTTGTGCTTCTCCACCTGACAAGGTCATGGCGGGACGATCTAAGGTCAAATAATCTAAACCTACATCTAGTAAAAATTGCAATCTCTGTTTAATTTCTTTAATGACTAAATCGCCAATTTGTATTTGCCGAGCAGTTAATTTTAAGTTTTCTATTCGTTCCTGAAATTCCCTAATTGATACGCTGGTTAAATCCCAAATTCCATATTGACCTAATTTCACAGCTAAAGCTTCCGGTTTTAGTCTTTTTCCGTCACAAACTTCACAAGGTTGATCGATTAAATATTCTTCTAGTCTCTGCTTGATTAGTTCCGTTCCTCCCTCGTATTGTCTTTGTAACATGGGAATTACTCCCCTAAAATTTTGTTTTCTCCCTCCCGTTGTGTTTTCTAGCTTCTCTCCATATAAAACTATTTCTTGCTGCTCTTTAGTTAGATCCCGCCATTGGGTTTGTAATTGAAATCCATGTTGCACTCCCAAGGCGTACAATAATTCTAAATAATAGGAGTTTTCCTTATCTGACCAAGGTGCTATGGCTCCATATATTGGTGCTTTATGATCGGGTATCAATAACTCAGGAGAAAATCTTTTTAGTGTGCCAATTCCATGACAGTGGGAACAAGCACCGTAGGGAGAGTTAAAGGAAAATAATCTGGGGGATAATTCTTCCATTACCCCCCCATGTTCTGGACAGGCAAAGTTCTCTGAAAAGATAATCTCTGATGGTAATTCCTCTGAGGAAATATTTTTATCTACCTCATCTGCAGGGTTTTTTATCAGTTCAATTATCCCTATTCCCTCGGACTGTTTCAAACATGTGGTGAGAGAATCTACTAGACGCTCCTGAATACCTTCTTTTTTAACTAATCTGTCAATTACCAGTTCTATATTATGACTAATATTTTTATCTAATTCTATACCCTCTGAAAGTTCGAAAATCTCTCCATTGATCCGCGCTCTAACAAACCCCTGGGCTGCTAAACTGGAAAGCAGTTTCCGATGGGTTCCCTTTTTTCCCCTCAGCACAGGTGCCAAAATTTGAAATCGAGTACGGTCAGGAAGTGATAAAATGCGATCGCACATTTGGTCAATGGTCTGGGGAGAAATAGAGCGATCGCAATGGGGACAATGGGGTTCACCAGCACGTCCATAAAGCAATCGCAGGTAATCATAGATTTCTGTAACTGTTCCCACGGTGGAGCGAGGGTTATGGGAGGTGGATTTTTGATCAATGGAAATAGCAGGGCTTAGTCCTTCAATGGATTCTACATCGGGTTTATCTAATTGACCCAAAAATTGACGAGCATAGGCACTTAGTGATTCTACATAACGTCTTTGACCTTCTGCAAAGATGGTATCAAAAGCTAAGGAAGATTTCCCTGATCCAGAGACACCAGTAAATACAATTAGTTGATCACGAGGTAGGTCTAAATCAATATTTTTCAGGTTATGCTGTCTAGCACCCCGAATGCGAATGGTATTTTCCTGATTTGGTGTGTGGGGAAGGTTATCGCTTAATAAATTTTTTACTGATGGATTTGGCATTTGACACTACTTCACATTAACAATTGGGAATTAAAGAGTTTAATATTATAGCATTGTAGCCCCGCATTTTGCCAGCGGGACTAGATGAGCTTAAAGATTTTTCTTTCCTAACCAGTCAATAATCACCCTATTGACAAGATCTGGAACTTCATCATGGGGACAATGACCAGCATTGGGAATGGGTACAATTTCAATATCCTTACCACTAGCCGCTTCTGCATAAATATTCGTCCCCGTTATGGGTATCCAGGGATCCTTTTCACCCCAAAGAACTAATAAGGGATGTGTCAATTTGGGTAGTAGGGTAATGGGAGCTGGTCCCGGAGGTGCGGTGACAATGGAGGCAAAAACTTTCCTCGCACCGCGATCGCAGGATGGTTCATAAAGTATATCTACTAGTTCATCAGTAACTGCATTGCGATCGCAATATACTTGGTATAGGGTACGACGGATTTGGGATTTGGTGCGAACTCGATTAAAAACAATAGTTCCTGTAATGGGATTAGTGACTAATTGACGAAAGGTAGCCATAAAAAACCTAGTAATGGGGTTTAATTCCCGAGGACGATGATTTAAACCTCCAGCGGAATTAATCAAAACCGCCCCACTAGCAATTTCCGGGTGTTGGGTGACAACCATTAAACTCAAAAGCGCGCCAATAGAATTACCAATAAATATAGTGGGTGATTGGATGTGTTCGTGATAAAAATCCCTTAGTAGCTCTACCCAAACTTCCATGCTATATTTTATGTCTGCTTTTTCAGAACCTCCAAATCCCAATAAATCCAGGGCAAAAACCTGATAACCCGCTTTAGCTAAAATAGGGATGTTTTTGCGCCAGTGACCAATAGAAGCTCCGAATCCGTGAACCAGAACTAGGGGTTGACCCACACCCATAACAGTATATTGGATTTTATAGTTTCGCCAAGTCCAAATTTGTTTTTCTATGCTTGGTAAATTTTCAGTGGTGATCATGGTAATTGGTTAAGATTTCTAAAGTATTGTTTCTTTATAGTAATCTTCTTCTTATCCTCCTGGCATTGTGGAAAAAATATCATGGCAGATTCAAGAAAATATCCGAAAATACAATGTTAGAATAGTCCGTGTATCAAAATCAATCATTTGGTTAAATAAGCAACAATGACTAACAGTAAATTAACGGTATTGAAAGGGCTAGTTTTTGCCTCCCTAATTAATATAATTAATCTGTGGCCAATAGAGAACTGGGCAATTCAGTCATTGGCCACAGCAGCCACTCATGGGCAACTTTTGGCACAGGAGTCGGTTCCCATAGAAATTTCCACACCTCAACCAGTACAGGAGAAAAAATCCGGATTTACCCTCTATATTTGGCAACCTAACGGCACAATTTCTCCAGTTATTGCTCGTATATCCCTGAAAGCTAAGTATGGCGAGAAATATCTCCAAGAAAGATTTTTGGGAGATTATCAATATAAAATTAAGCAGAAAGCTAAATTTGAAAATGGGTTTAAATGGGGCGATCGCATTGTAATTAGACTATATAATACACAAAACCAACTAGTTGGTTATACGGAATTTGCTTGTTTACCGAACCACACCACAGTCAACCTGATTTTACCAGCGAATTCTCCGCCAAATCCCCTAGTCAGAGTTTTTTACGGAGTTGACAGTGATGAAGATGGGATCGTTGATCCAGACACAACCATGAGCTATGACTACTTCACGGAAATCAGGAACCAAAAGGTTACCTTCCTCAGTAGTCCACAAAACATCGATCCTACTCCCTATCAAGCTGCAGGATTTGCCAAAGTTGCTCAACCGAGTACCTATCCTGCGAGCTTTACCCAGGGGCAATTTGCCCTGGTTGGTAAAACTATTAGCATTAATGATTCCCAACTAGCAAAAGCTATCCTATCTCCCCCAGGTAGCCTAGTACAACTAACCCAACTAAATAAAAGTGCGTACCAGCTGAATAACTTATTAACTAAATATAGAGAGGTGGGAGTAGCTAAGGGAATTCGGGTACGATTTTCCGATCTTCCGCAAAATTACTGGGCCAAAGACTATATTGAGGAATTAGCCGCCATGGAGGTCATTGACGGTTATCCTGATGGCACATTTCGTCCTAATGCTCCCATCACCCGGGCCCAACTAGCTACCCTATTGCCAAAAATCTTTTTTAAAGATACAATCAGGGGGAAAGTCGCATTTCGAGACATTCCCAAGAACCACTGGGCCCATAACGCCATCCAGAAAACTTATCAGATGGGGATTTTGACCCCTAGTGCAAACAGAAAGTTTCGTCCCGACCAAAAACTCACCCGTTTAGATGTTTTAACTACCATAGCAAAAGCCTTGAATTATAAATTCACCGGTTCAACAAGAGATATATTATCTATTTACCAAGATGCTTCTACGATTAGGAGTGAACACCGGGAGCTGATTGCTGCTCTTACACAAAATGGTGTAATTGTAAATTACCCAAACATAAGATTATTAAACACTAGAAAACTAGTGACGAGGGCGGAGGTTTGCGCTTTGTTATATAGAGCAATGGTTAGCAAGGGGGATGTGCCTGATTTTTCATCTGTATACATACCATGATAATTCCAGAGTGGAAATCTCAATAAAAACCTGAATAAGATGATATACTGTTTGGATTATCTTTAAGGAATGTTAGTATTGTCTATGGGGGAAGACTTAGAAAATTAAAATCACCTAAAATCATCCTTAGAAAAAACTAACACTCAAAACTAACATCTCATACAAGAAATCACTAACAGTGACTTGTGAGAGAAATTAAGAATCAGGAACATCCATGACAAACTCAGTCAAAAATCAGTCACAGATCAATCAGTCACAAATCTGGGGATATAGCCTATTAAATTGCACAATAGATGGGTTAATTCGTAGTTTTGAAGGGCAAGAAAGAGTTAAATCATATTCAAACTTTAGAGAAAAAAAAGACCGAGCTAATGAACTCATTTTTGAATGCGTGGGGAAACAAAAATGCCTGTTTTATATTCGTCGCCAAGGTAATGTGAGGGATACAGAAGAAGAAATTTTAGATTTAATCATAGCTACAGATGAAAGTGAATTTACACTACCAAAAAGATTAAAAGAACTTGACAAGACTTTAGGTTTAAGAGCAGCACTGCAAAAAAATGGTAACGGTGGTTTAAAAATTCTCTCTACTTATTTATTACCAATTGCAAGAGGTAAAAAAGACGCTTATGCTGTTCCATTAAACTTACAACTAGTTCCTAATCACTATGAACCGGTACATATTCCACCTAAGACTTTAGCACAAATAGTCAAAATGCCAATATGTGGAAATCATGTTCCCACGGAAGAGCAATTGCGGGCGTGGAAAGCATTCTTAAAAGTAGAAGAGCGAGTAGCCAAAGCTAGACAATTTTGTGTCAATTTTGTGAATTCCTACTATGATTTAAAGCAAAGAGAAATTGCCTTAAAAATTAATATTAACTCAGCTACCCTAGATGGAGATGAAGAGAACTATATAAATGAGGATAATTTTTGGGAAAGGGTAAGACAAGCAAAAAACCAGGAGATTAAATTTTCGGATGTTATACCTACAGAAAAAATCCGTCGCACCAGTCGTCAATTGGGAACCATTGAAAAGATAGACTCAGAAAGAAACATTATTCATATCAGACTAGAACAAGATCTGATAGAGTATATGGCAACTGAAAATTATCAATTACCAACAAAGGGATACTTGTTTTTTGATGCTGCTGGTGATATTAAACAGATTCAACGCAAAGAAAAGGCATTAGAGCAGTTAAAACAAGGTCGTACTCAAAATCCCTATCTAGGAGATTTTCTGTTTGATGCTTCCCAAGCAAGACCAATTGAAAAAACCATCAAGCTCCAATCTCAGGATTTATTATTACCTGCGGCCAATCCTGGACAAAAAGCTTCCGTGGAAAAGGTGCTTTCTGCTGAGGATTTAGTTCTGATTCAGGGTCCTCCCGGAACTGGTAAAACCACGGTGATAGCGGAAATTTGCTATCAAGTAGCTTTGCGTGGTGGTCGTACCTTAATTACCTCCCAAGCTAATTTGGCAGTTGACAACGCGTTAAGTCGGCTAGTACATAGTCCAGCTATTCGTGCGGTGAGAAAAGGAAAAGCAGAAAAGGTAGGAGAGGAAGGACAACCATTTCTGGAAGACCAAGTAATTGGAAGATGGCTAGAAAATACCGCCCATGACTGTGAAAATAATCTTTATCAGCGTTGGGAAAATATCCAGGTTCTTCAAGGATTACTGACAAATTATGAACGGTTCAGGGAGTATTATAATTCGATAAAGCAGTTTAATTATCAACAGCAAAAATTAAAAGCAGAAAAGAGCAAGCTAGATAGTATTTTTGAGGAAGAAGAAAGGGTTTACAGCCAATTAATTCAGGATAAACAGGATATGGAATCTCTAATAGTTGATTTAGAGAATATTCTCAATCAACCCAAGAGAACGAAAAATATTAGCAGTCATAATTTGGAAATCAGGAAAACATTATCGCGAATAAGAATCCATGGGGTGGAAAATAATCTATCTGGCAATCTATCAAAAAGTTTCCAGAAAAAAGTGGCCCAAGCTAAAAATTATATGGAGCAGTTAGGAATTAGTTGTCCTGAAGATGATATATTTAGCTTATCTCTATGGTTACAGGAAAATATAGCTCAGGAAATTGAGGGATTCCAAGCCACATTTAGTTATGCTTATGACGGAACCATGGCCATGGCCGATCTGGTGAAAATGGTCAAGGTTTTTCACAAGCATTCTGGAACTTTACAACAATTACAAAAGCAATTCCCTCCCCAAGATCGCAGTTTGGGGAAAACTGCACAAACAAGTATCAAAGACTGGGAGAATCGTCAGCGAGAGATTAACTATATTATTGATGCTATTCAAGAATGGAAAAAGAATGCTTCTGCTCATATTTATGATTTAGTGGTTAATAGCCAAACCTCTGAGGTATTGCTAACCGAAGAAATGCTGAATCTACCTTTAGGACTATTAATGTTTGCCCATCAGTTGCAGTTGCCAATACTCCCTAAAAATTCTCAAATAAAACAACCAGAATGGCAAGCTCTAATCAAAGCCATGTCCTATGAAGTTAGTGCTAAATGCTCTAATGTCAAGGGAAAACAGTATTATTTTAGTGAGTTTATACAACAACATTTTAGTCAACACTTCCTGCTTTTGCAAAAAGGCGATCGCCAAAAATGGCAAGGAATCTATCAACAGTTTAAGAAGTATCAATTTTTGAGTAACAAACAAAGGCAAATTCTAGTTGAAAGCACTCAATCCTGGTTAGTACAACTAGAACAGACCTACAGTAGAGACACATTGAATAGCTCTCAAGCTACAGCCCATTATATTACTCAAGAATTAATAGATGTGGTTCTGACCAATTCTCGGCAATGCATTCTCAAACTAAAAAAAGAAACGGAGGCACAAATAAATAATTTAAATAATTCAAGAAATAACTTGCCCAAAGAAGAATCACGGGAAATTATAGACCAGCAGAAAGTGAATTCGGAACAACTTACCAAAGCTCAAGCTATGGTAGATAAATCTAAGGAGAATGTCAAAAATCAGCTAGAACAAGTTGTGGTAATTTTAAAACAACTATATAAGCAGAAAAATTTGCCTCCGAAATTAAAAAATATTACCCAAGAATGTCTAGCCAAACCAGCAACTATTTGGGAAAGAGAGCCAGAATTTACCCAGCAGGTTAACCTATGGGAAAATTCCATCACCAATCTAGACAATTTGCAGTCGGGACTAAATCCTGTAGACCTGTTTGCTAAAATTCAAGAAGGATTGCCAGAAGAATTAATCAAAATCACCCAAAACTGTGAAATATCATGGCGCAAACTAGAGAAAGCAAAAGACCAATTAGAAGAAATGTCCACAAAATTAGGAACTGATATACCCCACGATTTAATCAGAGAAATAAAGTGGTGGGATATTCATTTACAAGATCTACCAGATAAACTAAAACCGAAAAACCCAGAAACAGATTTATTAAATTTAGATTTTCTAGATCAGATAAAAACAAGATTTGATATTTGGCATCAGGAACTAGAAAATCAACAAAATTATCTAAGTAAATATCAACAATTTATCCAGGATTGGGTAGCCAAACTGCGTCAACCCTCTGAGAGAGACAGCAACGATCTACGACAAATTTATTTGGATAATGCTAACGTTGTTGGTATTACTTGCGTGCAAGCTGCAAATTATAACTTCTCAGAAGAGTTCAAATATTTTGATGTTGTGATTATTGATGAGGTGAGTAAATGCACACCACCAGAATTACTTATTCCCGCATTAAAAGCGAAAAAATTAGTTATGGTGGGAGACCATCGCCAACTACCACCCATGATTGATAGCGATACGGTTGAGGAAGTTGCTCAAACAATGGAAAACTCCAGAGAAGAAATTGGATTTGTGGAGGAATCTCTATTTAAATTCCAGTTTGAAAAAGCAGATGATAGCATTAAGCAAATGCTAAATACCCAATATCGAATGCACCCTACTATTATGGGAGCAATTAATCAGTTTTATCATGGGAAATTGGAATGTGGTATCTTAGAAGCTGATATCAAACGGGCCCACAACTTAGCAGGAACTCTACTGCGACCAAAAGACCATCTAATTTGGGTAAAAATGCCCAAAGAAAAGAAGTTTCAAGAACAACAGCTAGGCACATCTTTTTTTAATATGGCGGAAATAGACGTGATCCAAAAAATCTGTCAACAATTTGAAGATAATTGGTGGGAAAAGATAGCCAATGGAAAACCCAAGAAGGAAATAGCCGTAATCACATTTTATGGAGCTCAGTTACGAAAAATTGAAGAGCGTCTAACTCCAGAACTTTTTCCTTCATTACATATCAGAACTGGAACAGTAGATAGGTTTCAAGGGATGGAAAGACCAGTGGTTATTGTGAGTATGGTAAGAAATAATGAACGAGGAGATGTGGGCTTTG
Source organism: Cylindrospermopsis sp. CR12 (assembly GCF_001432185.1). Classification (NCBI taxonomy): domain Bacteria; kingdom Bacillati; phylum Cyanobacteriota; class Cyanophyceae; order Nostocales; family Aphanizomenonaceae; genus Cylindrospermopsis; species Cylindrospermopsis sp. CR12. Next base: position 13,070 of record NZ_LMVE01000012.1, read on the forward strand.
CCAAAAAACCAGAACGGGTTAATGTCGCTTTTTCTCGCGCTCAAGAATTACTAATAATTGTTGGATGTCATGATTTATTTACCAAAAATCTCGGTGTAGTTGGTGGTATGTATTCACAAGTCGCAAATATTGTTCGTCGTCATGGAGGTTTCTTTGATGTTTCCCACTTCTTTGAATAAAAATATTGATCCCTATCTGAAAACCATGGTCGGCGAAATTGAAATTAAAAATCCCAATTTGTCCGTTTTTGCTGCTCGTCAATTTCGCTATAGTTTGTATCAAAATTCCCTAGAGCTAACCATTAAGGAATCTCGCCCATTTAATGTTTTGGAGGAGTTTATTATTCGTGCAGCAATAGAATTTAAACCCGCACCAACACCAGATGAGTTGGCAGCAATTTTGGCTCTAGACCCTGTATTCGTCCACAGTACAATTTCTGTTCTTCAATCTCTACAAACTTTGGCATTTCAAACCCCAATCACGGTTACTCAAGAAGGTAGATTATTCTATGAAAAAGGAACTGTTCCTCAACCAGCTTACAATGTACACATTTACGCTAATACAGATATTCTGGAGCGGAAATTTACTCTGACGACGGAAGCTTTTAATCATGACGTGCCCAGGCATTTACCAGACTTGTCCTTGTTGCTCAACTTGGAAGATGGTAGTTTGGACACTTCTGTATTAACCTTAACAGATATACAAGAAATTATCCAAAGTTCTCATTTGTCATTTCATCTACCAGAGACGGGGAAAATAGTCACGGGTTTTAAAATCTTACCACCAACTCAAATGATTTGGAAGTTAGTATCACTGTTTGTGGTGTTTGACGTCACAGAGCATAAGTTTCAGATACAGATTCGCAGTGGTAAGCGAATTTTGCCAGCAGCATCCACTAGGGTTGGCTATTTTTTAGATGAAGGTAGAATTTCTCTGTCAGAATTATGTGATTTACCTCAAGAAACGATTAATTTTCTCTTAGATGACAAAAATCGTTAAGTTTGATACAATTTATCTAAAAGAGCCAAGGAGCAAAATAACGTGGTCTTAACAAAAGGCTTTGAAATTGAAATATATACCGGTACTTCTGAGGGTGATATTGTCGGTCTCTCCGATCGTATTGTTTCAGAACTACAAGGTTTTATGCGAGAACCAGATAGTCGTAATGTGGAATATATCACTCCCCCATCCACTAGCTATGAATATCAGTTGTGCAACCTCCTGCTTCCTCGACAACGCTTAAGAAAGTATTTAGATAATTTGTCTAACTTGGATAAATTAAATAAATATACGCTAATTCCGGGAAGTACCTTATCCCTGGGAGGTGGCGACCGATTTTATCGCTCTGATATTACTAACCCATATCATGATTACATTGAGCAAACCTATGGCACAAAGGTAGTAACTGCTAGTGTGCATATTAATGTTGGTATACCAGATCCGGAAGTTTTGATGCGAGCTTGTCGAGTTATTCGTTTAGAGGCTCCTCTATTTTTAGCACTGAGTGCTTCATCACCCTTTTTAAATGGTCAAGCTACTGGCTATCATTCCACACGATGGGGACTATTCCCTCAAACCCCCAATTATGTACCTCTGTTTACTAGTCATACACATCATATCAACTGGGTAGAGTCTCAGTTAGAAGCAGGTACTATGAGGAATGTGCGCCATTTATGGACATCCGTTAGACCTAATGGCGATCGCCGTCCCTATAATTTGAACCGATTAGAATTGCGAATTTGTGACTTAGTGACAGATCCCATTTCTTTGTTAGCAATTACTGCTTTACTAGAGGCAAGACTGTTACAAATAATAGAGAATGATAACATAGATCCACTCAAACAGAGCGAATTTTCATTGGATGATTTAATTACCCTAACAAATAAAAACGAAATGGCAGCAGCCAAATTCAGTTTAGACGCTAAGTTACAGCACTGGCAAGATGGTAGTATTATTATAGCCAGAGAATGGATTAGTCAGTTGTATGAACAAGTGTGGAAAATAGCCAAACAAAAAGGATTTAGTTGTTTTCTCTCCCCCTTAAAGAAAATACTACGGGAAGGTAATGAAGCCCAGCAGTGGCTACAATTACACAAAGTAGGAATAGACATTCAGCAAGTTATCAAACAAGCGGTAGTTAGTACTCACGAACGGGAAAAAGAACTAGAAAGCAAGTTATTGTGTTCCTCCCCAATTGCTTAAAAGTTGCCAGATATAAGAAAAACCTATAGGTTATCCGAACTATTCGGATCCAAACCTGTTTCTGACCAGTTAAAAACCTGTCTTTGATTTTATGCCTCAGGTAGTTTTAATTAACCCACAAATTCCCCCCAATACAGGCAATATTGCCCGTACCTGTGCTGCTACGGCCACCGAACTGCATTTAGTTGGCCCTTTAGGATTTGAAATCACTGACCGCTACCTCAAAAGAGCAGGGTTAGATTATTGGCCCCATGTAAAACTTAACTACCATGAATCATATCACACATTCCTCAAAGTCCATCAGCAAAGAGGGGGTAGACTGCTAGGGTTCAGCGTCAGGGGCAATATTAACTATATTCAGTACGAATTTCGCCCTGATGACTGGTTATTGTTTGGCAGTGAAACAACGGGTATACCGGAAAATATTCTCGATATTTGTGACTCTACCCTCTACATTCCTATGGATCAACCTGGTGTTCGTAGCTTAAACCTATCAGTGAGCGTAGCTGTAGCTTTATTTGAGTCACGACGACAGTTGGGATATTTAAAATAATAGTAAAATGAAGGCATGACCAAAAGACGACTTTCCACTACACAGTAATATTCAGGGTGAAGGTAGTAATATGTAGCAGTAACAACATATAAGAAATTTATATAGCAAACTTAGTTTCCCTGCACTTGTTGATTTCTAGATTTTAGCCTGTTGAGAGGGTTTTTTCTCGAGAGTAAAATTGTGGAAAGTAAGTACCATCAAGTCTTTTAGGAAATTGTGATCTAAGACACGGTTTATCAGGTGGGGAAACTAGTAAAAACTTGTACGGTTGTTTTTTAGGGAACAAGGACATAAAGTTTGATATTGGTAGAACGGATGGGAACAAAAAACCGGGTATTAAGGATGTAAAGGGGATGGTTTCTTGGTAGTCCCAGTAACTACATAAACCGCCTGATTGCAACAATCTTGAATTTTGTGAGGTGTATTAACAGAGCAGACCAAGAAAAAATTAAGATTTACTAACAACTATGAACTTGTCTAAATCAGAGAAACAGGTTAATCTTGGGTCAATATCTCTGGTAAGTGTGACTTGAATGTGATCTTGACTTATGGTTTGATGTAGTTCCAATCGTGAATTAACATCGGACATTTAAAAGAAAGATCAAAATCAGTTAAGCGAAGTTTGATCATAGGAGGTCATCTTTGAATCGAGCATTAAACAAGAGGGTAAACGCTGTGGTTAAAAATAATTCTGACAGTTTCCAATTTGCCTTGAATGAAACAAATCAAAAGGGTAATTGCCGGGCAATACCACGAGCAGCCATGATTGGTTTAGCAATTTCTATGGGTGCCACCAGCCTTTTTGTCACCCAAAAAAGCGACCAAGCGCAAGCAGCAGCCCCAGTTGGCAGTGAAAAAGCAGCCTTCGTAGGTTCAGCTACGACTGAAACCGATGTGGAAAAAATCACGGCAGAAAAGTTGGATGTCCAAACTCCCACTTTAGCAAGCGTGCCAGAAAGTATTGAAGCGCCTACCGAGGTTGACAATACTGCTGATGACCAGCTAAGGGAACAACAAGAGTTTGCACTCAACCAGCTAAAAGAAAAATCGGAACGTTTAAAAACCAATTTGAATTCCTTGCCTCAAAAGGCACAAGAATCAAGTAGTATCAACAATAACAACTTCTCAGAACAAAAATCCTTGACAGCACTGACAACTCCCCAAGTTGTGGCTCCAAAGGAAATTTCTAACTACCAGGTGAAGCCAGGTGATACCTTGGAGGAAATTGCTGGTAGCTATGGAACTTCTGTGACTGAGCTAATTCAGGCTAATGGTCTGAGTGATCCTCATGATTTGCGGGTCAATCAGAAACTGATCATTCCTCAAGTTAAGTCTGGGACGGGTATACAAGAGCTACCTACTCCAACCAGTCCGGTTGTTATTCCACCCAAAAGAATTGCCCAAGTTGCTATTTCTCCTTTAGTTCCCCCTGACCGGGAAGTTAATCTGCCTAATGCGGCTGAGTTACCTTTGCCAACATCAGCGAGCAATGAGGGAGTTGCCATTGCAGTACCTCAGATCCCATCACCAAGCAGTGGATCTGCCATAAGCGTACCTGTGGCTGGCAAAAATCTCCCCCAAGTGCCCGAAGCTGGATCAATTACCCCCAATACACGGGGAATAGGTGGCTCTACAGATGGGTTTACCACTAGTGTGGCAATAACCCCAAAAACCGTTCCAACTCAGTTAGAAAAGGTTACGCCAAACAACGATCGCATTCGTAGCTTACAAGCAGAAATTGAAAGACTACGCCAAAAGTATCGCGATCAAAGATCTGCCATTACCCTGGCTAACTCTGGCAAGGTTGAGAATACTCCATCCCCATTGGGAGGAGGAAATATTGATCCCGTCAAAGTTTCACCAGGTGTTCAAATCAAAGCAGTAACAATTACCGTACCCAGGCTCGGGGAAAATGGTAATGTTTCCGTTAATTCTCAATTGGGTGTAGATGCGATCGCTCCCAATGATGAGCCTGTCAACCCTCAGTTTGTTCCTGGAAATACCAGAAGGAATCCTTCGGGTATTAGATTAAATGTGCCTCCCAGGAGGATGAACGCCCGGGATTCTCTGGGTAAATTGCGGGGTACAACCGTATCTCCAGCTTTACCTCCTTTGGCTGCAGTGGATATATATTTACCCAGAAATACAGAGGAAGAAAATAATAGTCCTGCTCTTACGGGTCACATTTGGCCTGCTAAAGGCGTTCTAACTTCCGGTTATGGTTGGCGCTGGGGTAGAATGCACAGAGGTATTGATATTGCCAATGGTGTAGGAACTCCAATTTACGCCTCTGCTCCAGGTCGTGTAGAAAGAGCGGGTTGGAATAATGGAGGTTATGGACTGTTGGTGGAAATACGCCATGAGGATGGCAGTATGACCCGTTATGGCCATAACAGCCGCATTTTAGTGCGGGTAGGTCAGGAAGTGCAACAGGGGGAAACCATTGCCGCCATGGGTAGCACTGGTTTTAGCACTGGTCCTCACACCCATTTTGAGATCCATCCCACAGGAAAAGGTGCGGTTAATCCCATCGCCTTTTTACCTTCTCAGGCACGTCTGTAATTATTTGGTTGATGTTTAACCACTTTGCTTATTGGTTATCCAAGATAAGCTTATGGTTAAAATCTGCCAACACCCAGCACGTCCTGATTATCCTGACCAAGACCTGCGGGATAATCAGGACCAAAAAATTTCTGTTGGGGAGTTGTCATGGAGGAAATGGTGTGCTAGAATAGTTTAGACAAATAAAAAGTTAGGCTCAGTAGCTCAGTAGGTTAGAGCACGGGACTCATAAGCCTGGGGTCGTTGGTTCGAATCCGACCTGAGCCATTTAATATAGTTCGATAGTTCATAAGTTGTAGGGAGTCTCGGTATGAATCAGCTACCACCAATGCCATTACCAGAGAGCCTTTGGGGGGAGCAGTGGTGTTTTGCAAGTGTTAGTGCTGGTGATATCCTCGAAGAGTTTGGTAGTCGTTCAATTCCATTTAAGAAAATACCAGACTCCTTTGTACCAGCTAAGCTTGGCTTGGCTGTGACTGTTTCCATACCTGGAGTGATAATTTATGGTGGTAAACAGTCTTTACGTTTAGCAAGATGGTTAAATGAAAATAATCCAGTTAGTTTAAACTATATTCCTGGTGCCCCTGATGGATTGATTTTACAGTCTAGTTCAACGAATCCCTGGATAGTAGCCACTTTTACAGACATTGATGTCACAGCAGCTGGTAAAGTTTATCAACAACGTAAAAAAGTAAGTGGGGGAGTGCATTTTTTATTAGTGCAACCTGACCACTCAGGAATAACTTTCACTGGTTTTTGGTTATTAAAAGACATCTAGGTGGCGTTGCCATATTGGCAGAAAAAAGTTAAGTTTTATTTGTCTAAAAGGATAATTGGGTTCAGTTTTGTGGGATCCTTAATCTTGTGTGATGTAATTCAAGATATGGGTTTACACTATGGCAATTACAATTGACTCAGCTCGTGGGATTTTTCCACAAACTCTGTCTGCTGATGCAGTACCAGCTACAATCGCCCGATTTAAGCAGCTCAGTGCAGAAGATCAGCTAGCATGGATTTGGTTTGCCTATCTTGAAATGGGCAAGACCGTTACAATTGCCGCACCAGGAGCTGCTAGCATGCAGTTCGCAGAACCTACGTTGAATCAAATTCGTCAAATGTCTTTTCCTGAACAAACACAGGCTATGTGTGACTTGGCGAATAATGCCGATACCCCAATTTGCCGCACCTACGCAGCATGGTCTCCTAATATCAAGCTAGGATTTTGGAATCAACTGGGTGAGTGGATGGAACAGGGTATTGTTGCTCCGATCCCAGCGGGATACCAACTTTCTGCTAATGCAGCAGCAGTGTTACAAGCACTGAGGGAAATGGACCAGGGACAGCAAATTACAACCTTACGCAGTACTGTAGTGGATATGGGATTTGACCCAAACAAGTTGGGTGATTATACCAGAGTATCTGAACCTGTTGTTGTTCCTACGGAAATGTCAAAGCGGACTCAAGTTACCATTGAAGGGCTAACTAACTCAACAGTGCTAAGCTACGTAAATAATTTGAATGCTAATGACTTCAGTGCCTTAATCGATCTGTTTGCTCCTGACGGTGCCCTCCAACCCCCTTTTCAAAAACCTATAGTTGGCAGAGATGCCATTCTGAGATTTTTCAATGAGGAATGTCAAAATCTGACACTGGTTCCAGAAAGAGGAGTTTCTGAACCTGTAGAAGATGGTTACACCCAAATAAAGGTGACCGGTAAAGTACAAACTCCCTGGTTTGGCTCGTCCGTGGGAATGAATATCGCTTGGCGATTCTTGCTTAATCCTCAGGGTAAGATCTTCTTTGTTGCAATTGACTTATTAGCTTCTCCTAAGGAACTGCTCAACTTGATGCGATAGGGCAGTTTTTTAGCTTGTGTAAGTGGGGGTTAGTATTCCTGCTTACACAATCTTTGTACGCTCACTTGCAACAGACGAGTTATATGGTCTTTAGCACTTTCTCCTGGGAAGTGATTTTTAATTTTGACAACTAATTTTGAGAACTAACAGTTAATATGGGGATGGTTCAAGTGAATGACATTGAGTGGTCTACAACAGAGAAGGAGTTAGCTCGAAAAGCCTTTGATCTAGCTTATGAGCGAGAGATTAATGCCTTAATAGAAACAGTTCGTGAACAAGCCGGCACGATTACAAAACTAGATGAGATATGGCAATTACACGATTTCCTCAGTGCAAGAAGGCATCAGATTGATGGCAAATACGACTATAGATACTCTGTGTTGATATTTGTTTTTGCCCAATTGGTCAGGGAAGGTTGGCTACATATTAAAGATCTAGAGGGACTAGAAGTGAATAAGATAGCTAAAGTATCAGCTCTTACACGTATGTGATAGTTAGGGCACACCAAGGGGAAAAATCCAAGGATTTTTAGTACAAATGTTTTAAAATGAGAATTGTTGTTGGTTTCGCAACTAGTCGTTTGACGACAGGTTTTGTGCTAAACTAGAATGTGAAAACGGTCAGGAAACAAGTTAAACTTTTTCCTTCGTGGTTCAAAAATTTCCATAGTAAACGCAACCAAGTAAGCCAAGACCAATCCAAATCTCTAACAAAGGATCTCTTAAAAATCATAATGCCTGTGATTGAGAAAAAAAGAACTCGCGATCTCCCCCAAATTAACGAACGTATTCGTTTCCCAAAAATTCGAGTCATTGACAGTGAAGGTGCCCAATTGGGTATCATGGCACCATTAGAAGCTCTGCGACTAGCAGAAGAAAAAGAGCTAGACCTGGTCTTGCTCAGTGATAAAGCAGACCCACCGGTTTGTCGAATCATGGACTACGGGAAATATAAGTTTGAGCAAGAAAAAAAGGCGCGGGAAGCCCGGAAAAAGCAGCACACGGCTGATGTTAAGGAAGTAAAAATGCGCTACAAAATAGAGGAGCACGACTATAATGTGCGTGTGAAGCAGGCGGAACGCTTTCTTAAAGATGGGGACAAGGTTAAAGCCACTGTAATGTTCCGGGGTCGAGAAATTCAGCACAGTGATTTAGCGGAGACCTTACTAAATCGTATGGCTACAGACCTAGAACCCTTTGGTGAGGTTCAACAAGCTCCTAAAAAAGAAGGGAGAAATATGATGATGCTCATTTCTCCTAAAAAATAAGATATGGGGCGGGGGGTTTCCCCCCCTTATCATTTATTTATTAGCCAAATATTGGTATACACCCCATCTGGTATTAACTTCCTGTTGAGCTTGTATCAACAATTGTTGGGCAATTTCCGGTTTACTCTTCATTAAGATCTTAAACCGATTCTCCTGATACATGGATTTCTCTACCAGTTCGCTGGGAGCTTTCATATCTAATTGTAGGGGGTTTTTTCCCTCCTTTTGTAATGTGGGATTATAGCGATATAACAACCATCTACCAGACTCAACTAAGGCTTTTTGCTGTTGTAAACCATTGGTCATATCTATCCCGTGAGCAATACAATGACTATAGGCAATTATTAGGGATGGACCATCAAAAGCTTCTGCTTCTAAAAAGGCTTTTAATGTTTGCTCATCCCTAGCACCTAAAGCAACACTAGCAACATAAACATTATTATATGTCATGGCCATTAAACCCAAATCTTTCTTTCCTGCTGGTTTACCACTAGCAGCAAATTTTGCCACCGCAGCAGTGGGAGTAGCTTTGGAAGATTGACCCCCCGTGTTGGAATAAACTTCCGTATCCATGACTAAAATATTCACATTTTTACCACTGGCTAAAATATGGTCAATGCCATGAAAATCAATATCATAAGCCCATCCATCGCCTCCTACTATCCACACACTCTTTTTGACCAAAAAATCAGCTAAAGATTGCAAATTCTGGATTTTTACTCCCAGGTTTTCTTCCTGGGTTTGTGCTAGAATTTCACTCAATCTCTGTTTGAGATGGGACACATTTTCCCTTTGCTCCCAAATATCTACCTCTGTTTTTTGACTGTTTCGCACTATGTCATTAACCAGGCGATCGCCTATGTGACCACGTAAATTTTGCAATAGTTCCACTGCAAATTCTGTCTGTTTATCTATAGATAGGCGATAGCCAAAACCAAACTCCGCATTATCTTCAAATAAACTATTAGACCATGCAGGACCTCGACCTTCTTGGTTTTTAGTCCATGGAGTAGTTGGGAGATTACCGCCATAAATAGAAGAGCAACCGGTAGCATTAGCAATGAGGGCGCGGTCTCCAAATAATTGGGTGAGTAATTTCAAATATGGAGTTTCTCCGCATCCTGCACAAGCTCCGGAGAATTCAAATAATGGTTCTTGCAATTGTTGTTGACGAATTTGATTTAATTTCAACTTTCTGCGGTCAGGATTGGGTAAATTCAAAAAGAATTCCCAATTTTCTTTTTCCAGCGCTCTCAAAGGTATTTGAGGGTGCATATTCAAAGCCTTTTTTGTGGGTTCTGCTTTATTTTTAGCAGGACAAATATTCACACATAAACTACAACCTGTACAGTCTTCAGGTGCAATTTGAATAGTAAATTTTTGCCCAGCAAAACTTTTATCTTTAGCATCCGTGGACTTGAAAGTTGCTGGTGCATTTAGCAATTGGTGTGGTGCATAAGTTTTGGCACGAATGGTAGCATGGGGACAAACCATGACACACTTCCCGCACTGGACACAAACATTTTCATCCCAAACGGGAATTTCCTCCGCGATATTACGTTTTTCCCACTTTGCGGTACCGGTGGGGAAAGTTCCGTCAGCAGGTAAAGCACTCACAGGTAGATCATTCCCTTCCCACACCATGATTTTGTTCAGAACCCCCTGGATAAATTCAGGTTTACCCATGGATGATTGGTAATTCACCGGGTTATCATCAACAATTCCTACTGTAGGAACTAACACCTGATGAAGATTTGCTAGGGTGTTATCAACCGCTTGCAAATTCATCTTCACCACATCATTACCTTTTTTGGCGTAGGTTTTTTCAATGGAATGTTTAATTTTGGCAATAGCTTCCACTTCTGGTAATATCCCCGCCAATTGAAAGAAGCACACCTGCATAATAGTATTAATCCTTCTTCCCATACCACTGTTTTTAGCCACTAGATTGGCATTAATAGCATAAACTTTCAGGTGTTTGTCAAGAATTTGCCGTTGCACTTTCCTAGGTAAATATTGCCAAACCTCCTCTGGTTGATAGGGACTATTGAGTAAAAACACTCCACCAGGAGCAGCATTTTTTAGGATATCAATATTCTCCAGAAACCCCCAATGATGACAACCAATAAAATTGGCTTGATTAATGAGATAGGTAGAGCGAATTTTGTCCATGCCAAAACGTAAATGAGAAACGGTCATAGAACCAGATTTTTTAGAGTCATACACAAAATAAGCCTGAGCATTATTTTCTGTCCCCTCGGCAATAATTTTGATAGAGTTTTTATTAGCACCAACTGTGCCATCGGAACCCAAACCATAAAACATGGCCCGCACCACAGTATCTGGTTCAGTAGAAAAACTAGGATCAAAACTGAGGGAAGTGAAAGTCACATCATCCTTAATCCCGATGGTAAAATGATTTTTGGGTTTGGGCTGAGTCAGGTTTTCAAAAACTGCCTTGACCATTGCTGGAGTAAATTCTTTAGAAGATAAGCCATATCTTCCGCCAACAATTTTAGGGAATGAGGATTTTTTCCACCCTTCATGAATAGCAGTAACTACCTGTAAATATAAAGGCTCTCCTACAGTTCCTGGTTCTTTGGTTCTATCCAAAACAGCAATGGATTTTACACTATTGGGTAGAGCTTCAATAAATCTTCCCACATCAAAAGGTTGAAAAAGTCGGACTTTGACAACACCTAATTTTTCTCCTTGTTGATTGAGATAATCAACAGTTTCATGAACCGTTTCGCAACCAGAACCCATGAGAACAATTACTTGTTGGGCTTGAGGATGACCGTGATATTCATATAGTTTGTAATGTCTCCCCGTCTTTTGGGCAAACCTATTCATAATCCTCTCCACAATTTCTGGACAGGTTTGATAATAGGGATTAGCACCTTCACGGGACTGAAAATAAACATCTGGATTTTGTGCTGTACCTCTTAACACTGGTTGGTCGGGAGTTAAACACCTTTGACGATGGGATAATACTAAATCTATAGGTAGGAATTCTCGTAAAACTTCATCAGATAACAACTCAATTTTTTGCACCTCATGGGAAGTTCTAAACCCATCAAAGAAATGTAAAAAGGGAACTCTAGCTTGTAAAGTTGCCACCTGAGCAATCAGAGCAAAATCATGGCTTTCTTGTACAGAAGTTGAACACAGTAAGGCAAAACCAGTAGTTCTAGCTGCCATGACATCACTATGATCTCCAAAAATGGATAGAGCATGGGTAGCCAAAGAACGAGCAGAAACATGAAGAACAAAACTAGTTAATTCCCCTGCAATTTTAAACAAATTGGGAATCATTAATAATAAACCCTGGGAAGCAGTAAAAGTTGTACTTAAAGACCCTGTTTGTAAGGCACCATGTACAGCAGCAGCTGCACCACCTTCACTTTGCATTTGAGTCACCTGGGGAACTGTCCCCCATAAATTGGGTTTATTTTCTGCCATCCAGCCATCAGTCCATTCACCCATATTTGATGATGGAGTAATTGGATAAATAGCAATCACCTCATTTAACTTATATGCCACCCGTGCTACTGCTTCATTACCATCAATTGCAGCAAATGATTTAGTCATGATTTTTCTTCCTGTCTGTATTTTTTGGTAATTTACCCAGAGAAGCCCAAAAAATATCAGAAGCGTGACCACATTATAAACCAAACCTCCCCCAATAATCAATTCTCTCTTATCTTCCTCTTCTCCCCCTTTTGGCAAGAATTAAGCTAAGATATAGGGAAAGACTTCATAACTTGATAAAAAGATAAACCATGCTGGAGAACCTGCAAACCCAAATTTATCATCTGGAACAATTCGCTAACATCCTAGTTACCCAACAACTAAGTCATCTAACAATCATTAGTATTGCCATCATCTTTCTTGCTGGCTTGTTAACGAGTTTGACTCCTTGTATGTTATCTATGCTGCCAATTACCATTGGTTATATTGGAGGATATGAAGCTAAAAGCCGATTACAAGCCGCTGCACAATCTACCTGGTTTGCATTAGGACTAGCAACCACATTAGCGGGTTTAGGGATCCTAGCTGGTTTAGTAGGAAAGATTTATGGTCAGGTAGGAATGGGACTACCAATCATTGTGAGTATTTTGGCGATTATTATGGGTTTAAACCTATTAGAAGCTCTACCCTTACAATTTCCATCCTGGGGTGAAACCAATTGGATATCAAATGACATGCCATCTGGGGTTCGCTCCTATTGTATTGGATTAACCTTCGGGTTAGTTGCTTCACCCTGTAGCACCCCTGTACTAGCCAGTTTATTAGGTTGGGTTGCCAACAGTCAAGATTTCTTATTAGGGGCATTTTTGCTACTAGCATATACAGCTGGATATGTAACACCATTAATTTTAGCAGGTACCTTTACTGCGACCATTAAAAAACTGCTGGAATTCCGTCGGTGGTCGGGTTGGATAAACCCGGTTAGTGGTGTATTATTAGTAGGTTTTGGAGTTTTTTCCTTGCTTTCTCGATTACCTATTGGTATTTATTAGTAAGTAGGGAGGCACAATTATTTGTAGGATGCCCATGGGGGTGTTGGGTTTCGTTCCTCAACCCAACCTACGTTCATCTTGTGTTTAATTCCACTCACCCACTTATCCTATTTATCTTTACATAGTTTGGTTTTTTAACGCCAACTTACTTATCACTCTTGATTAATGTAAACCTCAAACCTTTCAGCAATGACACTCGATTCTTCATCTCCAGAATTTAACTTAGTTTCCCTTCCGATTCGTTTTATAAGAAAGGAAATTTTACCCGTACTTACCGATTTGAAATTAGCAATTGTTTTATTATTAGTCATTGCTGTTTTTAGTGTTAGTGGTACCGTAATCGAACAGGGACAAACTCCTGCTTTTTATCAGGCCAATTATCCTGAACATCCAGCTTTATTTGGTTTTCTCAGTTGGAAGGTGATTCAGGTGGTAGGGTTAGATCATGTTTATCGCACTTGGTGGTTTTTGTCCTTACTGGTCCTATTTGGTGTGAGTTTAACAGCGTGTACCTTCACACGACAACTACCAGCTTTAAAAACCGCTCAAAAGTGGCAATATTATGACGAGCCAAGAAAGTTTAATAAACTAGCTCTTAGTGCTGAATTAAATAATGTTAACTTAAATTCCATCACTGCCCTATTAAAGAAAAGCCAATATCAAATTTTCCAGCAAGAGGAAAGCAATCATCTACTTTATGCTCGTAAGGGGATAATTGGTAAGATGGGTCCTATTGTTGTACATATTGGAATTGTGATGATATTGCTAGGAGGAATATGGGGCGCAATGACGGGCTTTATGGCCCAGGAAATGATTACCTCCGGTGACACCTTCCAGGTGAAAAATATCATTGATGCGGGAGCTTGGTCTTCTCAGGATGTGTTAAAAAACTGGTCTGTTAAAGTTAACAGATTTTGGATTGATTATACTCCCAAAGGGGGAATTGACCAATTTTACTCCGATCTATCAGTTTTAAATTACCAAGGTGAAGAAGTTAACCATGAAAATATTTATGTTAATAAACCATTACGCTATCATGGTGTAGTCTTCTATCAAACAGATTGGGGAATTGCTGCGGTTAAAGTCAAAATTAATAACAGTCCTATTTTTCAATTACCCATGGCATTACTAAATACTAATGGCCAAGGTAGATTATGGGGAACCTGGATACCAACCAAACCAGATTTAAGTGCGGGAGTTTCCCTGTTAGCAAAAGATCTACAAGGTATGGTCTTAATCTATGATAACGAAGGAAAATTAGTAAATACCGTGCGCGCAGGAATGTCCATACCTGTTAACGGGGTGAATTTAAAAATTCTTGATGTTGTCGGTAGCACGGGTTTACAAATTAAATATGATCCAGGAATTCCTATTGTGTATACAGGTTTTGCCCTATTAATGCTAGGAGTGGTCATGAGTTATTTTTCTCATTCTCAAATTTGGGCCTTACAACATGGTGATGTCTTATACGTGGGTGGAAAAACTAACCGGGCCCAAGTTACCTTTGAGAGAGAAGTATTAGGAATCTTAGACCAGGTTGCTCAAACAGCAAAGAAATAATTTTTTTAGGAGTGAGGATCCTAATTGAGTGGTACATTTAATAAATGCAATACTACTCAATTTTGTATGTATGGGTACACATTCTATAGATCAAGCAAGTATTCAACCATTAGTTACCATCATTCATCAAGAACTATTACCCCAGTTAGTGGTGGAAAGTGTGCACCCCCATAATCCAGCAGTGGTTCACCATCTACCACCTCCCTGGGAGCTAATAGGTACGGGTAACTATGCAGCAGTGGTTTGTCATCCTGATTTTCCCGATGTGGTGGTCAAGATTTACGCTCCTGGTCGTCCTGGATTTGATGAGGAATTAGAAGTTTACAATCGCATAGGCTCTCATCCAGCCTATTCGCAATGCTTTTATGCCTACAATGGTCTATTAGTTCTAAAAAGATTATTTGGTGTAACCCTCTATGATTGTCTGAATCGTGGATTACGCATTCCTGTTAGGGTAATTAAAGATATTGATCGAGCGTTGGATTATGCACGTAGTCGAGGTCTATTTCCCCACGATGTTCATGGTAAAAATGTCATGATGTTTGAGGGGAGAGGTTTAGTGGTAGACATTTCTGATTTTCTCCATGAGGATAAATGTTCCAAATGGGAGGATTTAAAAAAGGCTTATTATTTGATATACTTACCAATTTTTTATCCTTTTAAGTTACGAGTACCCTATTCCTTACTCAACCAGGTTCGTCAGTCCTATCGTTTTATTAGTTCCTTTTCCGGTAAGATTTTGCAATTTTTGAAAAAACTGATTGGTCAAAAATTTTAATCCTATAGCTTTCTATATCTTTAGCTATATTTTTGATATTATCTTGGTCTAGTGTGAATCTTTAGGTATTATTCGTGACTGAACAACCACAGAAGCAGAAATCATCCCGTTCCTTTGCTGGTATTGCTGGTATAGTTGCTGCTGCAACTTTAATTAGTAAAATATTCGGGTTAATTAGACAACAAGCTATAGCAGCTGCTTTTGGTGTTGGTGCTGCTGCTACTGCTTATAGTTACGCTTATATTATTCCTGGATTTTTATTGATTTTACTTGGTGGAGTAAACGGTCCTCTACATAGTGCCCTTGTCAGCGTCTTAGCCAAACGTAAACGAGAAGAAGCGCCTCCTATTGTAGAAACAGTAACAACCCTAGTTAGCGGATTATTATTAGTAGTAACAGTCGCTCAAATTTTTTTAGCGGAACCCTTAATTGATCTGGTTGGTTATGGATTAGATGTAAAAACCAGAGAAATTGCTGTTCGTCAGCTACAAATCATGTCACCAATGGCCTTATTTTCTGGTTTAATTGGTCTTGGTTTTGGCACCCTCAATGCAGCAAACCAATATTGGCTATTATCAATTAGTCCCCTGTTATCCAGTATTACAGTAGTTATTGGTATTGGTATTTTAGCGTTAGAATATGGCAAACAAATAATTCAGCCAGAATTTGCATTTATGGGAGGGATGGTATTAGCTTGGGGAACCTTAATCGGAGCAATTTTACAATGGTCCGTACAATTAATTTTTCAGTGGAGGTTAGGTTTAGGAAAATTAAAACTGAGGTTTGATTTTAAATCTCCTGCAGTTCAAGAAGTAATTAAAATAATGATTCCTGCTACTATTTCTTCTGGTATGATGCCAATTAATGTAGCAACTGATTTATTTTTTGCAAGTCCCATCAAAGGTGCAGCAGCAGCTTTCAATTACGCTAATTTACTAGTTCAAACACCACTAGGAATTATTTCTAATATTATTTTACTTCCCCTATTACCAATGTTCGCCAAATTAGCTGAACCGCAATCTTGGCCAGATCTAAAATTACGCATTCGTCAGGGGATTATATTAACTGCTGTGACCATGCTACCTTTAGGTGGTTTAATGATAGGTTTATCTACACCCATTGTTCAGGTAGTCTATCAACGGGGTGCATTTAATCAAGAAGCTACCGAGTTAGTTGCTTCCCTATTAATAGCCTATGGCATAGGAATGTTTGTCTACTTGGGGAGAGATGTTTTAGTGAGGGTATTTTACGCTTTAGGTGACGGACAAACTCCATTCAAAATCAGTACGTTTAATATTTTTCTGAATGCAGTTTTGGATTTTGTCCTCGTGAAACCTTTTGGCGCTCCTGGTTTGGTTTTAGCCACAGTGGGTGTTAATTGTAGTTCTATGTTAATGTTATTGTGGTTGTTAAACCGTAAACTCAATGGTTTACCCCTGAGAGAATGGACTTGGCCAATTTTGGGTTTAACTTTTGGCAGTGTGGTTGCTGGTGTTAGTAGCTATCAAACCTTTGTTACTTGTCAACTGCTAATACCCAGCCAAAATTTAGTAGTTTTGATTCTTGAATTGTCCGTTACTGCTATTGTGGGAATTGCTATATTTGCCATGATTGTGGGGACAATGAAAATACCAGAAGTCAATAGTTTTGTCACCAAAATGAAACAGAAATTTTTGAGGATATCCAGATGAAATTAATTTCTGAACCCTCGGTTCCCACCAAAATTCAGAGAATGAAACAAAGAGTTAGATGGCGACATCCAGCTATTTTGGAGCATAATATTGACCAAACCGTGATGAAATTCGATGATCAAGGTAGGGAAAAAAATCAAGAATTTTCCTTTATGGTTATGGGTGACAGTGGGACGAAATCAAATTATGGCTCCCATCCGCAACGTCAAGTAACTGAAATGATGTTAAATCATCTTGATGATTGTCGTTTTATTCTACATACCGGAGATGTGGTTTATGTTGTAGGTTCTCGTGAATATTATCCAGCCAATTTCATTCAACCTTACCGGGAATTTTTACTTGGTGGAGAGAATCCAGAAAACATAGCTTATAATCACATGACCTTTAAGTTGCCCATATTACCAGTTCTCGGCAATCATGATTATTATGATGTACCTTTATTATATCGTTTGATTACAGGTTCAACCCTACCTCTACGACAAATGTTACGTTATAAAGATATTGAAATTGGTTGGCATGGTTCCAACCAAGGAGATACTTACGCTAGAGCTTTTATTGATTATCTAGCTGCTATTGGTTCCTCTGATTTGGTAGCTCACCTAAATAAATATTATACTGGGAAAGTTAATACAGGTAGATGCTTAAATTACCAACCAGGTGAATTTACGAGGTTACCCAATAGATACTATAGTTTTAATTATGGGGGAATAGATTTTTTTGCCTTGGATTCTAACACTTTTAATACTCCAGAACCTTTACCAAAAAGTCGAGCCCAGGATATTCGTCAAAAATTGTGGGAAAGTCGTCGCTCTTTGGAGCGGGAGGAGTTAGAAATTTTAGCGGTATATGAGAAGTTAGACTCAAAAAATCCGCGAGAATCAGATCTTCTAGCAGATTTAGCGGGTAAATTGGATCAATTAAATGAAGTCAAACTTGATATTGAGAAACAATTAGAAAGTCACACTAATGCGGATACAGATTTTGAGCAACTGGAATGGTTAAGGGATAGATTAATTGCATCCTGGCAAGATTTAAATGTTAGGGGAAGGGTGTTATTTTTTCATCATCCTCCCTACGTTACAGAAGCAACCAAATGGCAACAGGGACAAACTTTAGCAGTTCGTCATCGATTACGGGAGGTATTGGAACAGGTAAGGGTAGCTTTAGGAAATATGGGGAGAGAAATAACTGGGGGAAGACCCTTGGTAGATCTGGTGTTTAATGGTCACGCCCACTGTTTGGAGTTTTTAAAAACTACAGACACTGGATATGGAGATTCTGGTATTAACTATATTGTCTGTGGTGGTAGTGGTCGTCGTCCTCGTCGTCAGCGAGAGGAAGGAACTGAGTTGTTAGAGGATTTTAGCGAGCATGATAGTGCCCACACGCGAAAAGTTGCCGATTCTTTGTTGTATGTGGGACGTACCGGTTATGATTTAGAGACGAGAAAACCCTATTCTTGTGTGCGTGTGGATGTTAAAGCTGGTATTCCTCCTCAATTTGTAATTACACCACTGGTAACGGAATTAATTGAGGGAAAATGGTGTAACAAGCAATTGGATGCCATAA
The DNA here is from genome assembly GCF_001432185.1 of Cylindrospermopsis sp. CR12. NCBI lineage: Bacteria > Bacillati > Cyanobacteriota > Cyanophyceae > Nostocales > Aphanizomenonaceae > Cylindrospermopsis > Cylindrospermopsis sp. CR12. Next base: position 31,631 of record NZ_LMVE01000012.1, read on the forward strand.
TTGTATAGTTTTATCCGAGACCCATGGGGGTGTTGGGTTTCATACTTCAACCCAACCTACGTTCATCTTATATTTAATTCCACCCACTTACTTATCTCATCAGTTTGGATTTGAGCCAAAACTCTGTTTAAATACTGGGTCAAGGTAAAAGCATCAACTCCTAACTCCGTTCTCTCCTTTGCTGCCAAAATACCAGCTTGAGAGTGCCACCAAGCTGCTGTTGCTACCACATCCTCCATATTAACTTGTCTGTTAACCACCTGTCCTAAAATCCCCCCCATTAGTCCAGTTAATACATCACCACTCCCACCCCGAGCTAAAGCTGGTGTACTTTCAGAGTTTATCCAAGTAACTCCCTGATGTTTAGCGATCGCAGTTCTTGCTCCTTTTAATAGAACTATGGCTCTAGTTTGTGATGCTGCTGTTTGCACTCCTTTGACTCTATTTGTGATATCAATCTCAGGAAATAGGCGATGAAACTCTCCTCCATGGGGAGTGAGAATAGTAGGTTGATGGCGGTTTTTTAAAGTGGTAATTGTGCCCAATTGTGCTAGAATATTGAGAGCATCTGCATCCAGAATTATGGGAACTTCACTTTTTATTACTTGCTCCACAATAGGAGTTGCTTCTGTAGTTAATCCAGGTCCACACGCAATAACAGTAAAGGAATTTAAAGTGGTTTCTCCAGGCAATTGTAAATGGGAAATTGCTCCATTATTTGTTTCTGGACAACCAATAATGAGAGCTTCTGGTAAGTGGGAAACTAATAGAGGTTTAAGACTTTCTGGCACGGCAATAGATAACATGCCAATCCCAGATGCTCTAGCACCTAAACCAGTTAAAATTGCTCCCCCTGCATAGCGTTTAGAGCCACAAATTAGTAACAGATGTCCAGATTTATATTTATGCACGATGGGAGAAAGAGGTAGGGGTAAAGTATTAATTACTAGACTTTGGGTAATGCGTTTGATGGTGGGAACTTCCCCCAAAACTGCCTGAATATCAGCCAGAGGAATATCAAAATCAATTAACTCTGTTTTTCCCGTATATTGTATTGCCTGTTCTTGTAATAAACCCTGTTTCCACAAACCCAAACAAAAAGTGTGGGAAGCACAAATAGCAGTTCCTAAAACCGCTCCCGTATCGGTGTGTATTCCTGAAGGTAAATCAATACTAAAAATTGGTTTGTTCCAGAGATTAAGATGATTAATAGCCTCAGCAATGTTGCCAGTGATTTCTCTTTCTAAACCAAAGCCAAATAACCCATCAATTAAAAAATCACAATCTGGCAATTCAGCTAGTTGAGAAAAACAAGGAATTCCTAAACTTTGAGCATAGTGAAAATGTTGGTTAGTTAACTCCTTGAGTTGACCAAAAGGTTGATAAATCCAAACATTATAACCACGAAAATGTAATTCCCTTCCCACCACCAAAGCATCACCACCATTATGACCAGGCCCAGCTAAAATACCAACCCTAGAACCTTTTAATTTCATAAATAAAAGGCGATCGCAAATGAGCCTACCTACTTTTTCCATCAAAGCTGGAATGGGCATTCCTGCGGCGAAAACTCTTGATTCTACATCCCGCATCTGAGCAGCAGTGACAACAAATATTTCCTTTAGATGCTTCAAATCCTGGTTATTCATTAGTCAAATTTTATCTCCCATAATATACCCTAGCATTACCATAACCCAGTCTTTTCAAGTAGTTACTCCATTGCTCCGCTTGATAGCGATCTTTAAATTTACCCAGAGCTACGTGAAATCCTCTAGGTTCGCTTCTCATCAGAACATGAACTCTCCCTTTTACTTTGTGTCGAATTTGTTGCCAGATGGTTCGTAAATTCTCAGCACTTGTGGGAACAACCACATAATAAGACTCAACATAGTAGTGAGCTTGTTTTGTCAGGTCAATGTTAGCAGAGTTGTCAGAAGAGGTTGCAGCACCACCATCATAACCCAAGTTGGATGTAGTGGTAGAGACAGAAGATGATATTTGTCCTGGAGGGGAGACAACCATAACACGAATACCACTTACACCATTTAACTCTAAGTCCCTTACCCGTTCAGCAGCATAATAGGATTCACTAAAAACACCTGATTGAATAACACTACGTCCACCAAAAGGGCGAATATAAGCATTACTATCAACTCGACGGACTTGTTGTAAAACATATTGACTATCAGTTTCAACATAGACCACATACCTGTCCGAGTTTCTGCTAGCATAGCCACGGGGATCTAGTTGGGAGAGAATAACCACCTCACCCTGACCCATAAACTGTGTATCAAGCGTTTTGGCTAAAGCTTGTTGGCACATTATCACTAAATTACTAGATGCCAACAAGAAGAGCATAGATAAAGAGGTAGTACTATTTAAATTCGCCATATTTGTCATGTAGAGTAGGAGAATTTTAATCAATCAAACCGAATCTAAAAATCCAAAGGTAAAGTAGCCCTAACTTCAACATACTTTACCAAAAGATGAAGTTTTGCTTTAAATTTCTATCATTTATCATTTTAATCAGGATAGTCTTGGATTGATTGAACACCACAACCTACCAAACACACCATAAACTTTCAGTCAACAACCGTCAACCACTAACGCAAAACCTGTGCTACCCTAGAAAAGTGTCTATATGTTGTAAATCTCAACTATGAAAAAGATTAATGATGAAAAAAGTTGTTGTTGGTCTTTCTGGTGGCGTTGACAGTTCCGTAGCAGCGGCCATTCTACACAATCAGGGCTATGATGTCATTGGTTTGACCCTTTGGTTAATGAAAGGGAAGGGTCAGTGCTGCTCCGAGGGTATGGTGGATGCAGCTACTATTTGCCAACAACTAAGTATTCCCCATGAAATTGTTGATATGCGGGATGTGTTCCAAACTAACATTGTGGATTATCTGGTTTCCGGTTACAGCGCGGGAATCACCCCCTTACCCTGTTCCCAATGTAACAGAACTGTGAAATTTGGTCCCATGTTAGAATATGCAAGAGAAAAACTGGGATCTGATGTTATTGCTACTGGTCATTATGCCCGAATTGCTTACGACCATGGGACTGAACGTTATCAGTTACTACGTGCCTTTGACCGCAACAAAGATCAATCCTACTTTTTATATGATTTATCCCAAGAACTACTAGCAGGTACTATCTTTCCCCTGGGAGAGTTAAATAAAAATGATACTCGTAAAATTGCCGCCGAATATGGCTTAAAAACCGCCGATAAACCCGAGAGCCAGGACTTATGCTTAGTAGAGAGCAATGGTTCCATGCGGGCATTTCTAGACAAATATTTAGCTCCTAAACCTGGTGATATTGTGGACAGTAACGGCAAAATTTTAGGCAAGCATGATGGTGTTCACCATTACACTATAGGACAGCGCAAAGGCTTAGGAATTGCCGCAGCTGAACCACTATATGTCATAAAGTTAGACACAGTTAATAATCTTGTCGTAGTAGGCGATCGCACGAAAGGTACAGAGAAAGAGTGTACGGTTGAGCGAGTAAACTGGGTATCCATGGCAGAACCCAGAGGTACTATTCGTGGGGAAGTGCAAATACGTTACCGTTCTCAACCTGTACTGGCAACAATTATCCCTGGGGAAACCGACTGTGTACAACTGGTATTTGATGAACCCCAATTCAGCATCACACCTGGACAAGCAGCAGTTTGGTATGAGGGAGATAAGGTATTAGGTGGGGGGATCATCAAAAATTAGTATCAATTAACCAAGTGTTGCCATCTTTCAACGCTCTATCTAAATACCGTACAGGCCATAAGCGGGCTATTTTATCCAAAGAACCAGTAGCAAGAGTTTGGCCATCTGGGCTAAAACTCACACTTGTAACTGTATCATCATAACCCTTAAACTCTTGAATTAGCTGACCCTTTAAGTCCCATAACCGGACTGTCTTATCAACAGAAGCGGTAGCGAGAGTTTGTCCATCAGGACTGAAACTCACATTTGTTATCCCACTATCATGACCCTTGAATTCCCGAATCAGATAACCGTTTAAGTTCCATAAACGAGCTATTTTGTCAACCGAACCGGTAACAAGAGTTTGGCCATCGGGACTAAAACTGACACTTGTAACCCCACCCTCATGACCTGGAAATTTTCCAAGGAGGTCACCCTGCAAGTTCCATAACCTAGCTATTTTGTCAGCACTACCAGTAGCTAGGGTTTGACCATTAGGACTGAAACTGACACTTGTAACCCAGTCCTCATGACCTGGAAATTCTCTAAGGAGGTCACCCTGCAAGCTCCATAACCTGGCTATTTTGTCCCGGGAACCAGTAGCTAGGGTTTGGCCATTGGGACTGAAACTCAGACTTGTAACCCAGTCCTCATGACCCTGAAATTCTCCAAGGATATCACCCTGCAAATTCCACAACCGAGCTGTTTTATCAGCAGAACCAGTCCCTATGGTTTGTCCATCTGGGCTGAAATTAACACTTGTGACTCGACTTTGATGACCTTTAAATTCTTGAATCAGACGACCTTCCCAGTTCCACAACCGAGCTGTGTTGTCTCGGGAACCAGTTGCAATATTTTGACCATCTGGGCTAAAACTCACACTGGTAACCCAATCTTCATGACCTCTAATCTCCTGAATTTTGTGTCTATTTAACCCCCACAACCGAGCTGTTTTGTCCACAGAGGTGGTAGCGATGGTTTTACCATCGGGACTGAAACTCACACTGGTGACCCAGTTCTCGTGACCATGAAATTGTTGAATGGTTTCTCCCTGCAAGTTCCATAATCTAGCTGTTTTGTCCACAGAGGTGGTAGCGATGGTTTTACCATCGGGACTGAAACTCACACTGGTGACCCAGTTCTCGTGACCATGAAATTGTTGAATGGTTTCTCCCTGCAAGTTCCATAATCTAACTGTTTTGTCCACAGAGGTGGTAGCTAGGATTTGACCATCGGGACTAAAACTCACACTTGTAACCCAGTCCTCATGACCATGAAATTGCTGGATGTTTTCCCCCTGCAAATTCCATAACCGAGCTGTTCCATCCTCAGAACCAGTTCCTATACTTTGTCCGTCTGGACTAAAACAGATACTTGTGACTCCACCTTCATGACCACGGAACTGTTGGATGTTTTTCCCCTGCAAATTCCATAACCGAGCTGTTCCATCCTCAGAACCAGTCCCTATACTTTGTCCATCTGGACTAAAACAGACACTTGTGATTCCACCTTCATGACCACGGAACTGCTGGATGTTTTTCCCCTGCAAATTCCATAACCGAGCTGTTCCATCCTCAGAACCAGTCCCTATACTTTGT
>NZ_LMVE01000012.1:36983-50878 GCF_001432185.1 Cylindrospermopsis sp. CR12
TTTGTCCATCGGGACTAAAACAGACACTTGTAATTCCACCTTCATGACCTTTGATGATGTTGCGATCGCTGATGGTGTCAAGAATAGTATTTAATGTATAAATGGGACGAACGGTTGGGTACTTATCCAGAGGATTGTTTTGAACTATGGATTTTAATAAGTTAGCATTACCCACAGCAGTAACCAGGGATAGTAGAGGGTCAGTTTGAAACTGGTCTAAAGCAATTAGTGCATCTTCTTCCAGCTTAGTTACCAGCTGAGCTTGTTCTTCAGCTTCCCTTTCTTGTCTAAGCTCTGCTTGAATTCTCTCTAATTGTGCTGATAACTGAGTATAATATGAACGTGCATACTGATAACGAATAAACTGCACTAAACAGTCGTGAACCAGTTGATATCTATCCCTCAGTGATTCTCGCACTAGCCATACTAAACCTGAACCAACGAAAATCTTCAAAACCAAATCTAGTTTATCACTTTCCACTGACAACTGTGTTATTATTTCCGCTTGAGTTTTCAAGGGTTTAGTTCCATTTTCCCCTGTGAGCAAGTATAAAACCAATTGAGCTGTTGACTCATTCTCAGGTCCACAACTTTTAATCACATCCTGCAAGAATTTTTCTAGTAGTTTCTGTTTACCACCAAATTGTTCATATTGCTCTAAAGTATCAATTCCCTCCTTTTCTAATTGTGCACCAACAATTTGTAGTTCTAGGGGTCTAACCTCTCCTAAATTGTCCCCCAACTCTTCAACTAATTGGTCAATTAATTCCATCTGTAACTCAAATTGGTCTTTGACCATTAGAGTTTGAATAATCCTCTTAGCCACTGCTTTAGAGAAGTTACCCAAGTAGTAACGAATAGTTTTGTCAAGAATGTTATTATTAGTAACTCTTAAATCTACTAGTCTATCTATCTCCAGTAAGTAATGTAAGTATTCCTCCCGCAGGGTAAGGATAATTTTAACAAATGGAATATCTAGGCAAGAGCGTAACAATTGATAAAATGTTCTTTTTTGCTCTAGGTTATTGGCAACAAAGAAAAATTCTTCAAGTTGGTCAAATATCAAAACCGTTAATAAATTTTTATCGCCACTGATGTTTAATAGTTTAATAATTCTCTCCTGTGGAGATAATCCATTAAATGTTTCTATGGCTATAGTTGATTGTAACTTGTTCTCTAGTTTATTTAATAATTGCTCCCATAATTCTTCTAACCAGTTTGTGTACTCCCGCAGAATAATAGGTAACAGCTGTCTATCATCAATAAGTTCCTGTTCCAGAATAGGAACTAGTCCCCCCTGAATAATTGAGGTTTTACCCACTGCAAATTGTCCGTGAATCACGACTAATGGATGTTCATTGTCTGATATTCTTTGCCATAACCTTTTGATATCTTCTTCCCTACCAAATGCCATAGAACGACCATTGGAACCATTAGTCCCGTTCATGATTGGGCGTTGGGGATTTAAATAGGATGATCCCAGGAATGCTCTTAACCCATACTGTTGTTCAACTTGTAGTTGCTCTTGTCTAACATAGAACGCCTCTAAATAATTACCGTGATCAAAGTATAAACTGGCCAAAGTTTTTAAAATCTCAATGTAGAGTTGGGGATCCTGGGGAGGCGCACTATGAGTTTTAGCGATTTCTAAATTTTTAATAGCCGTGCTAGTTTCTCCTAAACCAATTTGGGAACGAGCAATCAACAAGTGATATAAACCATCATCTGGTAAGATTATGTGGTCAACACTGGTTAAGATTTCTTGTGCATACTGTGCCTGCTTTTTAGCTTCTGACCATTGTTGATTTTCTAAAGCCGCTTCTGCCAAAAACCTGTGAATTTGAGCCAAACTTTTCACTTGGTTTTCTCCATTGTAGTAATTAGGTGTGCCAATAATACTACCCCAAGTTTCTAAATCTGGTGCAACTCTCAAAATTTTTCTCAGTATTTGATCATCTATCCAAATCAATAGGGGAAAGGTAAAGTTTTTTCTAAATTCTTCTCTAATTTGGTTGGAGAACTGTAAGATAGAGTCCAGGTTGTTAACAGTCTCCAGTCCAAAGACCATCAAAACTTCTGGATGTCTATCCAACGTTAGGGATATATTATCATAGAGACTTATGGCGGAATGAGGTAGAGTAATCTCCTCAATTTTGTTGGGCGATCTTTCCCGCAATTGCGCTGCTACTTGTTCGCGTAATTCAGCATCATTACAGTGCAAAAAAATCAGGGAAAATTGACTTTGGGAAAAATCAATTACTCGTAGGATAGTTTTGATCGGTTCATAGTGATGATTGGGAATATTTTCTAGATCATTCATTGTGTTGGTCTCCGGGAAAATCCTGTTGATTCCACTAAAATTAGATTGATATTAAATCGGGAATAGCAAGTTGTGATAGTTAAAAGCGACAAATGCGGTTTTGAACGATTAATCCAGCACGTTCCAGTATAGTTTAGTTGGTAGTGCAACAGCAATGGAGAGGATAATGTAGTTTGGATTGGGGAACGAACTTCATCATCTACATGCGATCGCATCAGACAGCCACCCATAAGAAAGGAATAGAAGTAGTGCACGAGTGCAATGCGCATACCTTATTCTTGTAGTTCACGAATTTTTGTAACGATACTTGACCTTTCCAAGTTTGCATAGGTTATAATTGATGCTTGTTGAGTAAAAGTTGAACAAAAATAGATCGTGACATCAGTTGTTAAAATAGTAAAAATGGATATGCCCCATCCTTTATTGGTGATTGAAGTGGTAAGTCCTAATCAAGAAAAGCGAGATTATCGTTACAAGCGTTCTGAGTATGCAGCACGGGGTATTAATGAATATTGGATTGTCGATCCGATGGCACAAAAGGTGACTGTTTTGGAGTGGCTGGAAGGTTTATATGAGGAGCAGGTTTTTACGGGTGATGAGGTGATTTTTTCCCCTTTGTTTTCTGAGGTGAAGTTAACTGTAAATGAGATTCTAAAAGGATAATTTAAGTGGGTGAGTGTAATTAAACACAAGATGAACGTAGGTTGAGCTGAGGAACGAACAAATGTACCGAAGATGCCATTTCAATTACTTTTAGCCACTGGGGGTGGAGATAAAACCATTACAGTCTTTCCCTGTAATCCCCCTAAACCATAACTACTTACAACTTAATAGGGGAAGATTACCCTACCACCGGGTCTTACATCAGCGTGAAAAAACCCCTTGTTTTTCCCCATAAACACCGCATCTCCCAACCCGGAAAAATTGGAAGACTTTAGGACCTCCCACAGTTTCTTGAAGTCTCCATTCATGGGAATCATATCTATGGCACGAAAGTAAAGATGCTGACTATTACGCGCACCACCTACGGAACTATTAACTGCAGGTGGGCGATACCCGGATGTAATTCTGATGGGTGAGCCAAATTTCTCCCTCACTGGCCCCCAGGTTTTTGCCACTCGGATGGCATTGGCTACATATTCCGCACTAGTAGGAACACGAGTACAGTCTTTGGTTGCTTCTCCCCAAGTTAACGGTATACCCTCAACTATATACTGGTTGGCATAAACTATTTTACCATCGGGTAAGGTCATGCTACGACCAGTGGGAGAACCTGCATCTGGATTAACTTTTAGGTCTAATTTAATCAGGTCTTCTCTGATCGCTTCTGTTTCTTCTTTGTCTTTTAATTCTAGTAGTTCCTGAGCAGTACCTATGCCTAAACCTAATGGGTATTGTAATTGATTTAATGTTTTAAATTCTGAGAATACTTGTTTAGTCACTGGTCCAACTAAACCATCTGGATCTATTTTGAGTAGTGATTGGATTTCTTTCACTAAGTCTGGATGGGCATCCATAATAAATATGGCTGGAGCTTTCAGTCTGACAAACTCACTTAGAGACCTAATCTCTTTCGGATTGATTGCAGGAGGGTTATCCGTCATAATTGCACCTTAAGAACTATAAAAATCGGCAAACTAATAAAAATATATCCTAAAAATGTACACAATCGTGTTTTCAAGTAACGCTTTGAGTAATTGCTAAATAGGCTACCTTAGCTGCTTCTTGTTCAGCTGCTTTGATTGATCTTCCTTTCCCCTGTCCGAGAATTTTCTCATGTAACCAAACCTGGGCCAAAAAACGTTCATGGGGATTCTGGGGTTGATTAACTTCCACGACCCGATATTCCGGTAACACCTTATATCCCGCTTGAGTCCATTCTTGTAGAGCAGCTTTATAATTTAGCTTAGCTGGATCTAAACGAATTTGCTCTGCTAGTTCCTGAAAATGAGGATCCAACCAAGGACGAATTAGGATTAAATTCTGGGTACTAAGATAAAGAGCACCTAATAATGCTTCAAATGCGTCTGCTAAACGAGACTCCTGCCCAACATTATCCGCTGTGGCACTACCTGCCACTAACAAATATAATTCTAAACCATACTCCCTGGCTAATCTAGCAAGAATGCGATCGCTCACTAGAACGGAACGGATAGCAGCAAAGTCACCCACACAGCAATCAGGATAGCTTTCCCACAGGACAACAGCTGCTACTAAACGAACAACAGCATCACCGACGAATTCTAGCTGTTCATAATTTGCCGATTCAGAAACAGTAGGGTGAGTAAGTGCCAAGTCCAGCAGTGGCCACTTAATAGGACTATTTGCTGATAATCCCAACTTTTGGATTAAACTTTCAAGTTGCCGTTGACGGCGAGGGTAAACGCGGGACATTAGTAAAAAATAGAATTACAAGTTTTAAAAAAGAGAGAGCAGCACATAAGCCGGGTTCTGTTCTCTTGCGAGGGTAGTTATCTGTCTGGGATAGTTGTTACCAACTACCTCAAGCGGCTCTAATTTGCCGAAACTGGTAAAAGACCAACCATAGTTTCTCTGGCCTTGCTCCCAACCGGGGTTTACCGAGCCAGTACCTCTCGATACTGCTGGTGCGCTCTTACCGCACCTTTGCACCCTTACCAACTCTAGAATTAGCATTCTGAAAACTGGCGGTATTTTTCTGTGGCACTTTCCTCACGATCGCTCGTACTGGACGTTATCCAGCAAGTTTGGTCTTTCGGGAGCCCGGACTTTCCTCAAACCGGTGTTAATCACCAATCTGCAACCACCTACGTCTACTCTCTCCCCTACCAGTTTAACCTTTTATTTACCTTTAAGGTCAACGTCTCTTATTCCAAGGTAGAGCATAAGTCCACGGTAGTTTTTCAATGGTAAAGGGACAGTTTATGATAGACACAGGTGGTATATTTGTACCAGAAGCTAAACCAGTACGTAACTCCGATATTCTTAATACCAACTGCAGGGAGAATTCTATTTTCTTTTTCCCTTCCATAAACTCCTTGTACCAACCCTGGAGATTTCTCTGTCCCTTGGTTACCGCTATATCAACTAATGGTTTGCTAACCTCATATACTCCGCTTTCCTTATTTCGTTTTAAAATATCCTCAGCAGTTACTGTTTCAGACATAGTTTTCTTAGGCGCGATAATTGTGGGAACCTGGGGAATAGCTAGGTCTCGGATCATATCTGGAGATTGGCGAATAACACGACGGGATTTTTTACTCTGTTCAAATACCCAGGAACTATTATCCCAGTCCACATATACAGCAAAAGTTTCTGACTTGTTTTCAATGCTGATGGGTAATTGTCTTAAATTATCTTTAACTTTCTCCAAGGAATAGGTTCCCCCTCCACAGGAAATTGCTATTTCGTTGTCTAGGTTTTGCTCCTTTAATTGTTGGGCGACAGATTCTTTCTCAAACTTGAGCATGATCATATCATCAATTGATGTGATCATCCGGTTGAAGGTGTAATATAGGCATAGAATATAAACCATCAACAAAATCAGATTTTGATCACCACTTTGTAATACCATAGAATTATCTATCCTCACCAATAAATCAGACTTATTTTTGATTAATTTCAAATGAATTAGTTAACCAACCTCGACGCCAAAAAAACAACATTAAACTACTGGCAATCACTGCCATTAATCCCAGACAAAAGGGATACCCCCAATACCAGTTTAGTTCTGGCATATTATAGGGCGATTTTTCGGTACTAAAATTCATGCCATATACTCCTACAACAAATGTCAAGGGGATGAAAATAGATGAAATTACCGTGAGTAGCTTCATAATTTCGTTCATTTTGTTACTCACAGCCGACATATAAACATCCATTAAGCCCGAAACCAATTCTCGGTAATTTTCTACCATATCCAGGACCTGGACTGCGTGATCATAACAATCTCTTAGGTAAATACTTACCTCTTGGCTAATCAAGTGGCTACCATCACGAATGAGGGAACTAATCGCATCCCTTTGAGGCCAAATTCCTCTTCTTAGTTGTAATAACTCTCGTTTAACTTGATATATTTGCTTTAAAGTTTCTGATGTAGGATTAGTAATTACTTCTTCCTCCAGCTCAGCAATACGCTCCCCATACAATTCTAAGACTGGAAAAAAACCGTCAATAATGGCATCTAATAGAGAGTAAGCCAAATAATCACTTTTCTCTCCCCGGATAATACCTTTATTCTTATTAATTCTTGCCCTGACACTGTCGAAACAATCATGCTCTGATTCTTCTTGAATGGTTAAAACATAATGGGTTCCTAGGACTAAGCTAACCTGTTCACTATAAAAACTACGATTATTGGTATTTGGCACAACCATTCGGGCAATTATCACCAGTTGTTCTTCATAATCTTCAATCTTGGGTCGTTCTGCCATATTGACTACGTCTTCCAAAATCAACGGGTGTAAATCAAAAGTTTGTCCCAAGCGATGAATTACATCCCGATTTCCTAAACCTTGGACATCCACCCAAGAAACGGACTGTGTCCGGAGGTAATCACTACATTCTTCTGGATTGATGATTCGCCTTTCGACTAAATCAGTTGAGTTGTAATCCATTAAAACAATTTGTGGTTGTTGGGCATCCTCATGAATGATAATCGTCCCTGGAATAGTGCCTGGTTGATGATAATATTCCTGAGTAAAGGATTTACCGGTTTTTGCACCATCTATACCTCGATTACTCCTGTTATTCCCAGAGCGAGCATGTTTCTTATTCATCGGAAATTTCACCTAATTTTTAGTGACAAGTGGTGAAAAAAACAAAAAAGTTTGTCTTATAAAAAAGACAAACTATGAAAAATTTTACCTTAAAGGGCGGCAATTAAAACATTCCCATGCCACCCATGCCACCCATACCGCCCATACCACCCATACCGCCCATGCCAGGGTCGGGTGCAGCGGGGGCTTTCTTTTCTGGTTTTTCCACTACTAAAACCTCGGTGGTTAACACCATACCTGCAATAGATGCAGCGTTTTGTAATGAGGAACGAACTACTTTAGCGGGGTCAATAATCCCAGCGGCAATCAGGTCTTCAAATTCACCAGTAGCCGCATTGTAGCCAATATTAAAATCGCTGTTGCGAACTTGAGAAACAATTACAGAACCCTCCACACCTGCATTGTTAGCAATTTGACGTAGGGGGGCTTCTAGGGATCTTTGGACAATTTCTGCCCCAATTTTTTCTTCCCCATCCAAAGTGTCTTTAATTGCATCTACTTTTGCAACTAAATGAATTAGAGTTGTGCCACCACCTGGAACAATCCCTTCTTCTACTGCTGCTTTAGTAGCATTTAGCGCATCCTCAATTCGCAGTTTACGGTCTTTTAGTTCGGTTTCCGTAGCAGCACCGACTTTGATAACTGCCACACCGCCAGCTAATTTAGCAATCCGTTCTTGCAGTTTTTCCGCATCATAGTCAGAATCCGTTTCTTCTAGCTGCTTACGAATCTGGGCAATCCGTTTTTGGATTTCCGGTTTGTTTTCACTACCAGAAACAATGGTGGTGTTTTCCTTATCTATGGTTATTTTCCGAGCTTTCCCCAGCATTTCTAGGGTTGCTGTATCCAGACTCAAACCAATTTCTTCGGAAATCATTTGCCCATCGGTGAGAATGGCAATATCCTGTAACAAGGCTTTACGACGTTCACCAAAGCCGGGAGATTTAATAGCAGCAACGGCTAAAACTCCCCGTGCTTTGTTGACTACTAAGGTTGCTAAAGCATCTCCTTCCACATCTTCAGCAATAATTAACAAAGGCTGACCCAACCGGGCTACTTTTTCTAATATTGGCACCAGGTCCTGAATACTACTGATTTTCTTATCTGCAATTAGAATGCGGGGGTTATCAAATTCTACTGTCATCCGGTCATTGTTGGTAATGAAGTAGGGAGAAATGTAACCTCTATCAATTTGCATTCCTTCTACCACTTCCAATTCCGTTGTTAAGGATTTGGACTCTTCCACGGTAATGACACCATCTTTGGTAACCTTGGCCATGGCCTGGGCTAACATCTGGCCTACTTCTTCATCATTGCCAGCAGAAACTGTGGCAACTTGAGCAATACTGGCAGTAGGAGAATCTAATTCGCTGTCTTCTACCGGTTTAGCAATTTTGGCAATTTCCTTGACTAGTGCTTCTACGGTTTTATCTATACCCCGTTTCAATGCAATGGGATTTGTACCAGCAGCTACGTTTTTTAATCCTTCCTTAACTAGGGCTTGTGCCAGCACGGTGGCGGTTGTAGTTCCATCTCCAGCTACATCCTTGGTTTTGGAAGCCACTTCTTGAATTAGTCTGGCCCCAGTATTTTCTAGGGGGTCTTCCAATTCAATTTCTTTGGCTACTGTAATGCCATCGTTCACAATTTGGGGGATACCAAATTTTTTTTCTAACAGCACATTACGACCCCTTGGTCCCAGGGTGATTTTTACCGCATCCGCTAATGCGTTAATACCCTTTTCTAGAGCCCGACGTGATTCTTCATCAAATGCAATGATCTTAGCCATGGTTGATCTTTTCCTTAGTTTCATTAGACAATTTAGCACTCTTAATTCAGGAGTGCTAACTGTGCCGCCTATTCAATTTAGCAAATAGTTACCAAAAATGGGTGCAGCTGTGGGAGGTAAGCCAGAACGCCTATCTGGCACTCACTTTTACCGATCAACTTTGTCCTGAGCGTTTTGGCTAAGGCTATACTATTACAGTTGGTACTGGTCTGGCAAACTAATGGTTATGGTTATGGGGGGAAATGAATATAGACAGCTCTCTTAAGGCTCTTGGTATTGCTAACCCTAGTGGCACCGGCTGGTTAGCAGTGGTATTTACTTTTATTTTGGCTTGGCTCATAACCTGGGGTTCAATTCCCACTGTTCGTCAATTTGCCCTCCGGGTCGGTTGGGCTGACCAACCTAATGCCCGACGACTCAATCGGGAACCTTTACCCAATGCGGGAGGCCTGGCTATCTATGCCGGCGTAATTGCTGCTGTGGTCTTTGCCAGTCTTTTCCGACCTATCGAACTCCAGGGGGTTTTAGCCCAGGTTCTCACAATTCTTTTGGGTGGATCTATTCTTGTTTTGGTTGGGTTTATAGACGACCAGTTTGGTCTGCCTCCATTTATTCGGTTATGGACACAAATTATTACTGCCCTGTTATTGGTGGCTAATGGTATGAGTATCAAGGTGATGTTTGGTACTCCTATTGATTCCTTTTTGTCTACAGCTCTCACTGTTTTATGGATAGTTGGCATTACCAATGCCGTTAATCTCATGGACGGTATGGATGGTTTAGCTGGTGGCATTAGTTTTATTACTGCCATGAGTTTGTTGGGGGTCTCTGCCCAGTTTGATAATCGAGCCGCAGCAACTCTGGTATTGGCTGCACTGTCGGGGGCAGCTCTTGGCTTTTTACGCCACAACTTTTACCCCTCCCGCATTATTATGGGTGATGCTGGAGCCTATTTTTTAGGTTATGTGCTAGCTGCTACAAGTATATTAGGTAAATTACAGGAAAGTACCATTTATTCTCTTATACCAACGGTTTTGTTTTTGATGTTGCCAGTTTTAGATACTACCCAGGTTTTTATTAAACGCCTCCTAGCAGGAAAAAACCCTCTCAGTACTCCTGGTAAGGATCATTTACATCATCGTCTATTGGCTTGGGGTTTTTCTCAACGACGCGCTAGCTTGATATTATGGTCATTAACCTTGTTCTTTAATATTTTAGCTATGTCTATACAAGCTATGACTTTACCTGTAATTTTTGCTTCCGCATCCGCTATTGTTTTATTTATGTCCTCTACTTTAATTCCACGGGTTCATAGTAACTCTTGATTGGGTATCCATGAATCCTATTACTCAATTTGGGCTTGCTATGACGCAGGCCCTATCTTCTGAATTTTAAATTACCATACCCCCATCCACGTTAAATACTTGTCCAGTAATATAGGCAGCAGCGGGATCCGTGGCTAGAAAGCTTACCATTCCTGCAATTTCTTCCGGCTTGCCAAATCTCCCTAAAGGAATGTACTGCAGGATTCCCTCCGCCTTGATTTCACTGGTCATGTCCGTTTGGATAAAACCTGGGGCAACTGCATTGACTGTAATACCACGGGATGCTAATTCTTTAGCAACGGTCTTGGTAAAGCCTATTACCCCCGCCTTGGCTGCACTGTAGTTGGCCTGCCCTGGATTGCCCATTTGCCCCGCTACAGAAGATATGTTAATTATTCTCCCCGATCTCTGCTTGAGCATAATCTTGCTCACAGCTTTTGTACATAAAAATACACCTGTCAAATTTGTATCTATTACCGCCTGCCAGTCTTCTAATTTCATCCGCAGCAATAGGGTGTCACGGGTAATACCCGCATTGTTTACCAGCAGATCAATTCGGTTGAACGTTTCTAAGGTCTTGTTCACCATGTCCTCTACCTGACCCGCTTGGGAAACATCCGCCTGCAGAGCGATCGCTTCTCCCCCTAATGCTATAATCTCAGATACTACTTTCTCCGCAGCAGTACTGGAGCTAGCATAGTTAACTACTATTTTAGCTCCTTTCTCTGCCAGTTGGAGGGCGATCGCCCGGCCGATACCTCTCGATGCTCCTGTAACAATTGCAACTTGATATTTTACTGATGTCATTGGGTGTTTTTGAATATTGGTTAACTGCAGTATTCAGAACCACTAAGTAGGTGTTCTGGCTACAACTATAATATTAACCAAGTTCAGCAACCTTTTTGTCGAGCTTTGCTTGCTTTTGATGTTGTCCGGGAACTCTTTCTGTGCGAGACAAACTCCCGGTGCTTCGTTTAGCCAGAGCTAACAACAAATAGACAATTAACAAGTATCCGGAAGCTAAAATAAATATCATCATAGGCACATTCTCATAATTCATTTTTAAACCATCCCAACCCCCAAAAAAACATAAAGTTAGAACCGTTACTAACTACAGAGCCTATTAGCCCAGCTGAAACCACACTATCTACGTGGGAAAGTATTTTTCCCACATCAAAATTGTCGGAATAAACTTCCTGATTTCGCGGACAACAATTTATTTTGTACTCACATACGCCATGAGCAGAATTACCTACTGATGAGGAATTTCTTCTCGGAAGTGAATAGCTCAAAAATTTAAAATTTCTAGATTTTAGTCTAACATGAGGAAATAAAATTTGTGCAAAATTTTGAGTTTATTTTTCAGTTATGACCATAGTCACCTGCGTCAAGCCCTACTTGCAAGTCTAGTTTGAATTTTTACCAACTTTACACAGATATATAAGTTTTTAAGCTAATAAAAGAGATAAAATATGGTTAACCAAGTTTAATTTCATCGAGTTTTAACTTTAAACAACTAAAAGCAAATGGTAACCAGGGATACAAAAAGCCAGGAAAAGTAACAATTGTGGTCAACTATTAACCGATAACTTTGCGGCCTTGATGGTTTATCTTAAAATGAGTAAAGAATATGTAAACTTTCGCAACTAAAGTCAGAGTCCGCCCATCCATGACCCCAGCCACCTTCCTGTTTACCCCTGTGGAAGCAGACCTGCGAATACTAGCAGATAACCTGACACAGCTAGTTGGAAATCGCCACCCCATTCTCTATGCAGCAGCTGAACATTTATTCGGTGCTGGGGGTAAGCGTATCAGACCAGCCATTGTTTTATTAATATCGCGGGCTACAACGCTAGAAGAAGACATCTCCCTAGGTCACAGACGATTGGCTGAAATTACAGAGATGATTCATACAGCCAGTTTAGTTCATGATGATGTAGTGGATGAATCAGATATACGTAGAGGAGTGCCTACAGTTCATAGTTTGTTTGGCAATCGCATTGCAGTGTTAGCTGGAGATTTTCTATTTGCCCAATCTTCCTGGTACTTGGCCAATCTAGATAACCTAGAGGTAGTGAAACTGCTTTCAGAAGTAATCATGGATTTAGCGGCTGGAGAGATTCAGCAAGGGCTAAATCGCTTTGATACTAATCTGTCGATAGAAACTTACCTAAAAAAGAGTTATTACAAAACGGCTTCATTGATTGCCAACAGTGCTAAAGCCGCTGGAATTTTGAGTAACGTATCTTCAGAAAGTGCTAACAACCTATATAATTACGGTAAGGATTTAGGTTTAGCCTTTCAAATAGTAGATGATATTTTAGATTTCACTGGTTCTATGGATACTTTGGGTAAACCAGCTGCATCGGATCTCAAAAGTGGTAATCTAACTGCACCGGTTTTATTTGCCCTGGAGGAGCAACCGTCTCTGGAAGTACTAATTGAAAGAGAGTTTGCTCAAGAGGGGGATTTAGAGCAAGCTGTGAAGTTGATTTCTGATAGTCAAGGGATACCCAGAGCTAGAGAATTAGCGAATCACCACGCCAATCTAGCAAAGCAACATATTGCAGACCTAGGACCCTCTGAATCAAAGCAAGCATTAATTAACATGACGGATTACGTACTAAGTCGTCTATACTAAGCAAGTTTGGATTTTAGCTGGGAGACTGGGATTCCCCGTTCTTATGGTGGCCGCGAGCTGCCTACCCAGCTCTCAATTTTACCATTCATCAGGCTATGTTTGTGGGGGGGGGTAAGTGTTGCTGTAGGGTCTGTTGAATCATATTTTCCAGATCTGCACGTCTTACTTCCACAGCGTTGGTGTTAGTTCCAGGGGTTTCCATAAAAACTATGCTATCTACTGGTGTTATTGCCAACAGTTGAAATAAAATATCAATTATAGGTATGGGTTTAGCTACTACCTGGGGTTTAATTTCTATGTGTGAAGAGCGAATAGCATCGTTTAGTCTAGGAAAGGCGTAAATTACCTGCTTTTCTAATTCTGGATTGGCTTTGTTGCACAGTGTAGTTGAAACCCAAGATCCTTCAGAATTTTGAAGGATGTAGTATCGCGGGTGTCGAAGATTTTTCGCAGCCACCCTTAAAACTGGCGCGATGGTCGCCACAAGTTTTGGTGTTATGCCATCTTTCGGCGCATTCTGAATCAGTAATTGAATTTGTTTTTCTAAATTTGTCATAATTTTTAAAGTTACGAGTATGAATTCAACGGTAACATCAATTAATAAGGAGGATCGATCTATTGGAGTGGAGGTGATAGAAGTAATATTTGAATTTCTTCTGAGGGAACTCCAGCAGTGCACCAAATCGACAGAAAAAAACTGTCGCAATATAGCAGTGCGAATTGCCAGTGAAGTAATGAGAATTTGCAACGAAAGCAAACGCATTCAATCCTCCGGCGAAATAGAAAGCTCTGCCACCACCTTGGCCCGATATAGACTGCAACAGTGCTTGCGGTATTACCAATTAGGATCTCATAGAGGTAGGGTAGAACTACACAGTGTGTTAAGTTCAATCGTATATAGATATATTAACTTACCCCAAAGGCAATTGAGCTATCAGGGGAGAATGATTGCTATAGAGGACTTCCTGCAAGGTTTTTATTTGGAGTCTCTAAACGCCTTTCGCCGCGAGAATCAGCAACCACCTGACTATCGTCCTCAAACTCTCCTAGAGTTAGCAGAATA
>NZ_LMVE01000013.1:0-3944 GCF_001432185.1 Cylindrospermopsis sp. CR12
AAGAAATTTAACAACGGGAACCTTGCTAATTCCAGGGTTTCGGATACCTGGTACTACTTTTAGTTTTGTTTCTATCGATCACATTAAGGAAGAGATTTAACTACCTACTGCACAAATATTTTTTAGAGGTGCGATCGCCTGCTAATTTTATGAACCGTTACCAAGAATAGGTTCAAAAATTTCCCTTGAGAAGGAACCGGGGGGAACACTGAATGCGATCTCGCGAGTGCGAGTGCTTCGCGATCTCCCATAGGGAGTGCTGCGCAATCGCCCATAGGGAGTGCTTCGCAATCCCCCTCCAAATATCCCCACCCCCTTGAAATAACTGATTCATCCTTTGACGAAAAACGTTTACCGTCAATCTTTTACCAACCAGGAACCGAACATGAAATGAGCCTAGAGGAGAGCGATCTCCCGTCGGGAGTGCTGCGCAATCGTTCATCAACACGTTCAGGTTTTTCCCTTGAGAAGGAATCGGGGGATAATCACTAAGAGCGATCTCGCGAGTGCGAGTGCTTCGCAATCGCCCATAGGGAGTGCTTCGCGATCGCCCCTCAACACGTTCAGAATTTTCCCTTGAGAAGAAACATGGGGGACCCTAAATGCGAGATCCCGTAGGAAATGCTTCGCAATCGCCCATGGGAAGTGCAATATTAGTAAAACACATGTTGTGTGTTCAATTCGATCCACCTACCGCAAAACCAGTCAGTCTCCAGGTTACTAGTCCTTCACAATCGCTCATACGGAGTGCTGCGCGATCGCCCGTAGGGATCCCTTATCGAACTACTGTCGGTGTATATCATTGCGATCGCCCCGCCTGTAGGAAGTGCTTTGGAATCGTCCGTCATTGCCATTAACTGTCTTCAAGGATAGGTTCAGCATTTTTCCTTTGAGAGGAAATGGGTAAGCGATCGCATCTAGAAAAAAGACCTAGCCCTAAGAAATTATCAAGGGAATGTTCCTGAACTGGTGTCAAGGGATGTTATGCGGGAGAGTTTATCCACATGAGAAAGCATGCTTTTACTTCTTTGCATGGATAATTAGGGACGCACCTCAGCAGAGGCTGGCACCGCTTATAGCCCGAATGAGAAAAATGGAAGATATCGACAGAATAGTCGCCGAATCTGACACAATAGTTGAATTGATAAACGAATACAGAACATGCGTCAAAAGTTTTAGTTGGCTAACAGTGCGTGAGGTAGTTATAGACCGGCTTGAAGGATCACGCCGTAGTATTAAGGGGCATCACCTTGAAGCTAGTGTAAGAACAGCGTTAATCACGGCATTTCAAAACTACTTTTCTATACATGGTAACTATGGTCAATACAAGAAGATCAAAATCGCCGATAAGCAGATCAAGATTGGAAATCATACCATTGATGTTTCTGCCGAACTTACACCAACCGGTAATGGACTAAATGAAACACTCTTATTACCAATCAAAACGAGAGAGACCGAAGGTGGCGGGCATTCTCATATATTTACACGAGATATAATTGCGGCAGTGCGTGAATTGAAAGAAGACGGAAACAGGTATCACATGATTGCTGTTATTGTTGCGCTCAATTGGTCCGTTACCGAATTAGATAATATTGATGATCAAATTGATAAGGTCTTTCATTTCAACATGAACCCAAATAAGTTCGTGGGGTTTGATGAGGCATCGCAAATCCAATTGAACAGATACATTCAAGGAGTTTTAGATAATGGATAATTTAAGCAGAATCATTAATAAAGTTCTTTGTGGCGACATCCGGGATGTTGCCTCATCTATTCCTGATAATTATATTCAAGCGATTGTAACAAGCCTTCCATATTTCGGTCACAGAAATTACAGTGGAAATGAAGCCTCCGTCCGAGAAATAGGACGAGAAGGCAATTTATTAAACTATGTAAAAAATGTTATTGATTGTTTTGAGGCATTGAAACCAAAGCTTAGGAATGATGGATTATTGTGGCTTAACATAGGAGACACTTACCGGAACAAAGAGCTACAAGGCGTTCCTTGGCGTGTAGCATTTGCGCTGAAAGACACGGGATGGATTCTCAGAAGCGATATCATTTGGAAAAAACCTAATGCAATGCCATCTTCCGTTAAGAACAGGCCAACTACTGATCATGAGTATGTTTTTCTTTTTTCTAAATCTGCTGATTATTACTATGATGCCGATTCCATAAGAGAGCCACATGTAACATTTTCAGAAAACTCAAAAATGAGAGGTGGTAGAAATCACTTAGGTAAACGTAACGGCACACCAGAAAATGGCAAGAATGCAGGAAACCAAAATTTGCATGATGGCCGATGGGATCAGGCTTTTCATCCGATGGGGAGAAATAAAAGAACTGTCTGGGAAATTCCGTTAGGAAAATTTCGGGATGCACATTTTGCAGTCTTTCCTGAAGCATTGGTCGAAACATGCGTATTAGCTTCTACAAAAAAAGGTGATGTTGTATTTGATCCTTTTACCGGCTCTGGCACTACAGGGGTGGTTGCATTGAGGAATGATCGAAAGTTTATTGGGTGCGATTTGGTAAAAGAATATCAGGAAATGGCACAAAAAAGAATTGATGAAATCGTAGCTCAACCAAGTCTTTTCCAATAAGGAATATTTTGAATGAAATAAACCCAATAAAATCAATGGAAATAATAAGAACACAACAAACTATAGCAAGGACTTTAGAAAATATAGGTAATTTGTATAAAGACGAATTTAATGAAGCTATCTTAAATTTTGAGGATAAATTCATAAATGATTCTCATCAAGCACTATCAATGAGAAGAATCACAGATGAATCAACCATAGAAATGCAAAGATTGCTAACAAGAAAAGGATTTTCTCTAATTAGGCAAGGCAACAACCATGAAATTTGGAAGCATCCTAACCTGAAAAAAGTTACTTCATTACCTCGGCACAAAAAATTATCTACTTTTGTTATTGCCAGTATTCAAAAAGATATTGAGGATGCAATACAATAAATAAACCTCAATATTGTTATGGCAAGGTGTTTGTGGGATAACATAAGACCCAATAAAAAGCGGGAGACCGGGAATTCATTCCCAGTCTCCCCCACGGACAGTCTCCAGGTTGCGAGTCCTTTGCGATCTCCCATAGGGAGTGCTGCGCAATCGCCCCTTTATACATTCAGATTTTCCCCTTGAGAAGAAACCAGGGGCATTTCTAAATGCGAGATCCCGTAGGGAGTGCAATGCGATCTCCCACGGGGAGTGCTTCGCAATCGCCTGTATGGAATACTTTGTGATCGCCCGTAGGGAATGCAATGCGATCTCGCAAGTGCAAGTGCTTCGCAATCCCCCTCCAAATATCCCCACCCCCTTGAAATAACTGATTCATCCTTTGACGGAAAACGTTTACCGTCAATCTTTTACCAACCGGGAACCGAACATGAAACGTGCCTAGATGAGAGCGATCTCCCGTAGGGAGTGCTGCGCAATCGCCCGTCGGGAGTGCTGCGCAATCGTTCATCAACACGTTCAGGTTTTTCCCTTGAGAAGGAATCGGGGGGGAACACTGAATGTGATCTCGCGTAGCGAGTGCTTCGCGATCTCCCATAGGGAGTGCTGCGCAATCGCCCGTCGGAAGTGCTGCGCAATCCCCCTCCAAATATCCCCACCCCTTGAAATAACTGATTTATCCTTTGACGGAAAACGTTTACCGTCAATCTTTTACCAACCAGGAACCGAACATGAAATGAGCCTAGATGAGAGCGATCTCCCGTAGGGAGTGCTGCGCAATCGCCCGCAGGGAGTGCTGCGCAATCGTTCAGCAACACGCTCAGGTTTTTCCCTTGAGAAGGAAACCGGGGTGAACACTGAATGCGATGACTCGCAGGGAGTGCTGCGCAATCCCCCTCCAAATATCCCCACCCCCTTGAAATAACTGATTTATCCTTTGACGGAAAACGTTTACCGTCAACCTTTTACC
>NZ_LMVE01000014.1:0-1580 GCF_001432185.1 Cylindrospermopsis sp. CR12
AAGGAGTTGAACACGGTGCGTTAATATGTATCAGCAAACTGAGATAACAGCTCGTTGAATGCTTGGCGGTTAAGTCCAGTCATTGCTCGTAGCAGTCGCTCTTGATTCAGGACGCGGTCTAACTTCAACATTAATGTCACCCTACTTGTCTGCTTGATTATTATCCCTTATTTTCCAACAACTCTAATATTTGTCAAGGCAAATTGTTATACACCTAATCCTAAAAATAAATAGTACCAGGTATCCGAAACCCTGGAACTAGTAAGGTTTCGTTAATTTATTGTTATTTCATGTCTTGACAGGAGGGCGATCGCACTGCAGGCGATCGACACCCATATTAAGGCTTTATTCCTCTAATAGCTTAGCATTCTTACAGTCTTTTCCCAATATTTTTTCCCTTTCCTTTTCGAAGAATCTCGCTCTCTGGAGCTCTTTAGAATTTCCCTTATTACTGATGTATGGAAGCTGCCTTTCCTTTTCCTTCCACATTTCTGCTAGCAGAATCTCAACTATGAGGTCAGCACCTACCGCACATGTGAGGTCAGCACCTGTGAGCTCAGCACGTCTGAGGTCAGCACCTGTGAGGTAAGCATCAGAGAGGTCAGCATCTTTGAGTTTAGCATCCCTGAGGTCAGCACCTCTGAGGTTAGCACCTGTGAGGTCAGCACGTCTGAGGTAAGCATCAGAGAGGTCAGCATCAGAGAGGTCACATTCTGGACACTCACGAGTTTCTAAAAGTCTGTCTAGGTCAGACTGGCTATAAGCATAACTAGGACTAGTGCCAAGGCTAAAAGAGGAAACAAGAAACAAAATCAGTATCAGCGCTAATGTGAGAAATTTTTTCATTGTCTTAAATCCGTAACCAAATTATCGAGGTAAATTATACATGACTTTTCTTATCCACGAAAGAGCAAATAATAGAAATAACCTCAGGGTAATGAGTAAGATATTTAATCAGTAAGATATTTAAGTTCAACAAGTTTTATCTTTATTCAAGTTCCATTCATAAGTTAGTAGTGAGATCTTGCTACGGGCGATTGCATTGCATTCCCCGTGGGAGATCGCTCTCCTATAGGCACGTTTCATTTTCTGTTCATGTTTGGTAAAAGATTGACGGTAAACGTCTTCCGTCAAAAGATAAATCAGTTATTTCAAGGGGTGGGGATATTTGGAGGGGGATTGCGAAGCACTCCCTACGGGAGATCGCTCTCATCTAGGGACGTTTCATGTTCTATTCCCGGTTGGTAAAAGGTTGACGGTAAACGTTTTCCGTCAACGGATGAATCAGTTATTTCAAGGGGGTGGGGATATTTGGAGGGGGATTGCGAAGCACTCCCTACAGGCGATTGCGCAGCACTCCCTATGGGAGATCGCGAAGCACTCGCACTCGCGAGATCGCATTCAGTGTTCCCCCCGGTTCCTTCTCAAGGGAAATTTTTGAACCTATTCTTGGTAACGGTTCATAAGATTAGCAGGCGATCGCACCTCTAAAAAATATTTGTGCAGTAGGTAGTTAAATCTCTTCCTTAATGTGATCGATAGAAACAAAACTAAAAGTGGTTCCCGTTGTTAAATTTCTT
>NZ_LMVE01000015.1:0-28229 GCF_001432185.1 Cylindrospermopsis sp. CR12
ATCAAATATAAGATAAAAGTAGGTTGGGTTGAAGCATGAAACCCAACACCCCCATGGGTTACACTTATGTTACCATCGTTTTTTAATGAAACTGGGCGCAGTCCCCACTAGCAATAATTATGCAAGTTATCTATCTACTCTTAGTTGCTGTAATGTTCCTGGGAATTATTGGTGCTGTAGTTCCAGCTATCCCTGGAAGTAGTTTGATTTTAATATCTATTATCATCTGGGGAATTGTGAGTAACTCCTTTGCTGCTATTAAAATTCCTCTGATTGTGACAATCATTGTTTTACTTCTAAGTACAGGAGTTGATTTCCTTGCTGGTTATATTGGTGCGAAACAAGCGGGTGCTAGTAAGTGGGGACAAATTGGCGCATTTGTGGGTTTATTAATGGGATTTTTCGGATTATTACCTGCTTTACCTTTTGGTGGACCATTACTAGGTATTCTATTTGGACCTCTATTAGGAGCAATTGTGGGTGAGTTTCTTTACCAAAGAAGATTATGGCCTGCGGTGAAAGCTGGTATTGGAATCACTGTGGGAACGCTGGTGGGAAACTTGATTCAAGGTGTCCTAGCCATCAGCGCAGTCATAGTATTTTTATTGACAACTTGGTCCCAGGTATATGGTGGTTAATATCAAAGTTGTGTATCAATCAAAAATCAGGTTATTTAGAAAAATTAGGTGAAAAGATGTTCATTTTTTAATCCCCATTCTTCGGTTGGAAAAGGAGATCGTTTCACTATCTGGCGATCGCACGGTGAGTGGGAAAAATTATAGAAATGCGAGATCAGGGAGTGCTTTGCAATCGCCCATAGGAGAAAGACTAACACGCAGGAAATTCTCAATAGAAATGTTCCCGAACTACTGTCAAACGCATTAAACTTAACAACTCTTGACTTCCTTGACCTTTCGTTACATAGTTATAAACTTCTCCGCCGACTTACTTACATATCATTCAAGTATTTATTTTATCTATTCACTGAATAGATTATATTTTTTAGAAATTCGATTCCACTTGAAATAAAGATGTTCTTTATCTTCAAAACGAGAAGTATCATTATCATCAGATATCAAATTCTCCCTTTCAATCATTAAGTGTTTTAAATATTCTTTCACAACTCCACCTGTTGAAATAGTTCTAGCTTTTTGCATTTGTCGAGTCAGCTCTAAGAACCAATCTTTGTCAATAATTAAATCAGATTCCTTCGTACAGTATTTAAGTAACTCGGGAATGATTTCAGAGGGACATTTGTCTTTTTTTAGTGCCTGAACATGTAATACAGGACTATAGTTAGTTCTTAGTGAATGACGCCATAATTCTAGCCAGTCACTCTGTTTTAAATAGTTTTTCCCAAAGTAACTAGACTTTACCATTAACAAGCAATGAAAATGAGGATGGGCAGAGTTATCCTTACTTCTTGTCACTTCAGTAGATTTTAACCATCCAAAAGCCGGAAAATCTTTTAACTTTGTTAATCGCTTAAATGACTGATGCATCCAATCTAAGGTTACACGTAACTCTGTTATTAGACAGTTTCTTACAGTCAATGTAATAAATAACCACCTAGAAGTAGGGTAATCTGCAACAATTCTTGGTAAAACACTATATGCTTTAGCTTTCCACATCAGGGATCGCCTCCATTGACATACTGGACAATATCTAACTCTGCAAAATCTAGCAGTATTTAGTTTAAATTGTGTTGAAATCTGATCCGTACCTAAATCAACAATATGAAAATTTAATAATTGTGAACATTCATTGATGCGAAAAGCATAATCCTGGAATTCGGTTCCAATATAATATTGGGAGACCTGATCAGCATTAGAACGATGCTTTAGCCAGACTTTATCCAATTGAGGTACATTTAACAGATTAGAAGAACACATTGAGTCAGTATCAATTAAATTATTTATACTATTCATTATATAAATAAAAGGGATAAAAGAAAAAAAGAAAAAAGTGGATTGGTAGACAGAATAGGGAATTTAGGGATTTTTACGATAAAAATGGTAGAATCCCGTAATAATTAAGATCTAAGTAAATTATGAAAAGGTTTAGTGCGATGCCATCGGTAGATATCAAAATCGTTATCAAATGACAGAATATTGCCATTATTGAGATATTCTGCCAACCATACAAGAGAATAATCAACAAAATCAAGCGGTTTGTCATTAAACTGTGCACTGATATCTTTAATACGAGAGATAGAGAATGATTCAGAAGAAATAGAGAAAAACATTACAAAACCTGAATCAGCAAAAGAACATAAAGAACTCAGAAATTGTTGTGAAACATTATGAGATGTTCTGTTTCCTAGAAGATAGAAAGTCTCTGTTAAGACAGAATCAAGTATAATAAACTGGTAGTTACTCAAGCGCAAGCGAGAAAAATGTTGCTTTGCAACCGCATGCCTATCATCATGTTTATTGCCCAGAGCAAGAAGGAAAGATGTATCAACAGAAACGGATATTTTGTTCATAAGTAATTAAAAGGTTAGAGTATAAGTGGTAATGCAAAATAAATTTCATAGTTCAGGAGGAGAAATAATGAACCTAACAGAAATCATTTGTCCAATGAATATGTAAAATTAAATCTGCCTGAGTAGGCATGAAAATCGATTTGTTTAATCTCTTCTTTAATCTTTATTACAGTAAAATAAAAACGCGGATTAACAAAAAGAGTAAAGTCAATATATATGAACCATATTTTAACCTTTATTATAAAAGCGATTAATAAAGCAATGGTTAACATGTGATATTAATTAAAAGCCGGAGAAGACTACATGGTTTAATCCAGAAGTGTTGAATGTTAAGATTTTGAGGATTGTGTCCAAGTTGTGCATTGGTATTGGTGATACCAAATTTGATCAATTAATGACTCTATTCTCAATAGACAATGGATTTTAACTGGGTAAAACGCAAAGATTGTAAAGTTTTATTGCAGGATTCAACACTTGTGGGTTTAATCTTTATTACCGATATATTAACCTTTGCTTTTATTAATCTTTTTTCTAGGTTATTCAAACTTCATTATAAAAGTTAGAAATAAACTAAGGCAACTTTATAAGCAGTCAGATTTTTATAAATGTTACCTTAATTTAAATATTAAGAAATAACGGTAGGAAAAACATTTTAATTACTCGTGAAATTCTACAAGCTGCTGTTAATAAAGCATTTAGTGTAGGTAAATTTTACTTTACAAATATGTGGACAGAATTTACAAGCAAAAATCCAGAATAAAAAGCAATTGGTCAAGAAATATTATTACAAGTTGCCAAAATAGATAATTTTATTATAACAGGTACGTCGCAATACCTATTCCTTCTTATGAAGGTCAAGACTATAAACCCCATAACTGCAGCCAACTCCCCCGAGGAAGGTTGCAGGTCGCAATACCTATTCCTTCTTATGAAGGTCAAGACTTATCAAGGATGCAGAGAATATCCTTTTGGTCGAGAAGGTCGCAATACCTATTCCTTCTTATGAAGGTCAAGACACCACAGATAGTTCCTCCTCTTGGGGAGAAGGGGAAGTCGCAATACCTATTCCTTCTTATGAAGGTCAAGACCAGTTTGATAGCGAGTTATAGTGTATCTAATTCTGTGTCGCAATACCTATTCCTTCTTATGAAGGTCAAGACGGGAGATACGGTACTAGATTTCATGTATATAAAGGTCGCAATACCTATTCCTTCTTATGAAGGTCAAGACTGTAATCCCCTATCATGGGGAGTTGTACGTCTTTGGTCGCAATACCTATTCCTTCTTATGAAGGTCAAGACCCACTGCAATTTTGATCCATATGAAGAGGAAGAGAAGGAAGTCGCAATACCTATTCCTTCTTATGAAGGTCAAGACTAACACAAAATGGGCGGAGACTTGGAGCTCTTCGGTCGCAATACCTATTCCTTCTTATGAAGGTCAAGACTAGTCTAATCGGCGAACCCGACTAGGTTTTAACTTGTCGTCGCAATACCTATTCCTTCTTATGAAGGTCAAGACCTAGAGGCAGCAAAAACCGAGGTCAACAACGCAAATCGTCGCAATACCTATTCCTTCTTATGAAGGTCAAGACTGTTCAAAACTAGCTGTGTAGAAACACCCGTAGTCAAGTCGCAATACCTATTCCTTCTTATGAAGGTCAAGACCGCTATTTGGCAAAGGAGTTGGGTGACTCTTTTCTCGTCGCAATACCTATTCCTTCTTATGAAGGTCAAGACGCGAAGTCCGTATTTTGAATAAATAACTTTTAAACCGTCGCAATACCTATTCCTTCTTATGAAGGTCAAGACTAGTTTAAGGAGTTAGCCGCGCGGCTAACTTAATAAACGTGTCGCAATACCTATTCCTTCTTATGAAGGTCAAGACTTGATGAAGTCATTTGTACGCGTTTGAGTACAAATGGTCGCAATACCTATTCCTTCTTATGAAGGTCAAGACATACCGAAAGGTATGAGGATTGGTAAATCCTATTAAGTCGCAATACCTATTCCTTCTTATGAAGGTCAAGACGACTATTTATCTTTTACTTCATTCTTTTTAGAGGTAGTCGCAATACCTATTCCTTCTTATGAAGGTCAAGACACGGTATCTGATTTAATAGTATCTTGAGGTAACAGCAGGTCGCAATACCTATTCCTTCTTATGAAGGTCAAGACTTTTACTACGGTAAAGGAACTGCCCGTAGTAAAATATGGTCGCAATACCTATTCCTTCTTATGAAGGTCAAGACGAAAGAGGAAGAGCGGGTGAATGGTTTAAACATGTTGAAGTCGCAATACCTATTCCTTCTTATGAAGGTCAAGACTTTAAAGGAGGTAGTAACTCTTTTAAACAATCTTTGTCTGTCGCAATACCTATTCCTTCTTATGAAGGTCAAGACGTTAAAACCTTTGTTTATCAATAAAGCCCATTACGAAGTCGCAATACCTATTCCTTCTTATGAAGGTCAAGACTGAGCTAGTAGCTCAATCACAAATAACTGAATACTCGTCGCAATACCTATTCCTTCTTATGAAGGTCAAGACTTCCCTTGTGAGTGAGGCAAAAAAAGTATTGGAGGTCGTCGCAATACCTATTCCTTCTTATGAAGGTCAAGACTTCCTCTTCCTCTTCTTCCTCCACCCCTCAAATGGAGCGTCGCAATACCTATTCCTTCTTATGAAGGTCAAGACCTGTAGAGGTTAAACACCCATTAGAGGTGGAGGTCGTCGCAATACCTATTCCTTCTTATGAAGGTCAAGACTCTATTTCCTGTACTTGGTCAATCTATCGTTAATATAGCCGTCGCAATACCTATTCCTTCTTATGAAGGTCAAGACTGCTGAAATCGTGGGAAACCCCCTGTGGTATTGCCTGGTCGCAATACCTATTCCTTCTTATGAAGGTCAAGACCCCCCTTCCAAGGGCCCAAAGCACCCTTTGTCACGGTCGCAATACCTATTCCTTCTTATGAAGGTCAAGACAATTGTATAAAAAACATTCCAAAAAATAAATAATAGTCGCAATACCTATTCCTTCTTATGAAGGTCAAGACTAGCAGACTTAAAGAGAGCTGCTAAAGAAATGAAGGAAAACGTCGCAATACCTATTCCTTCTTATGAAGGTCAAGACTTAAACTGCAAAACAAAAGTCAGGGAACTCTCTGGTCGCAATACCTATTCCTTCTTATGAAGGTCAAGACCCAATCTGGGAAGTAGTCAACTACTTCCTGGTAGGTTGGTCGCAATACCTATTCCTTCTTATGAAGGTCAAGACAACTTCTCCCTTGAACAAGGAGAGTTGGGGGTTACGTCGCAATACCTATTCCTTCTTATGAAGGTCAAGACATCTCTGGTACTAATATTTAAATAATTTTTTTTTAACGTCGCAATACCTATTCCTTCTTATGAAGGTCAAGACATAAACCCCCCGCACGTAGATGCGGAACAGATCGGGTCGCAATACCTATTCCTTCTTATGAAGGTCAAGACCGAACCACCCCAATCTTGGGTTCAAAGAAACCAGCCAGTCGCAATACCTATTCCTTCTTATGAAGGTCAAGACTTAAAGAATTAATCTCTTACATCGTAAGATTCGAGTCGCAATACCTATTCCTTCTTATGAAGGTCAAGACTTCAAAAGCGCATACATCAATCTCTCCCTGCT
This sequence comes from Cylindrospermopsis sp. CR12, assembly GCF_001432185.1. Taxonomy (NCBI): domain Bacteria; kingdom Bacillati; phylum Cyanobacteriota; class Cyanophyceae; order Nostocales; family Aphanizomenonaceae; genus Cylindrospermopsis; species Cylindrospermopsis sp. CR12. Next base: position 6,152 of record NZ_LMVE01000015.1, read on the forward strand.
GGTCTGGTCGCAATACCTATTCCTTCTTATGAAGGTCAAGACTCAGCCATAAATGGAAGGAACCTACTCGAACTGATTTACGTCGCAATACCTATTCCTTCTTATGAAGGTCAAGACTGGATCCAGTCACGGCTACTTCCTCTCCGGAGGAAGGCGTCGCAATACCTATTCCTTCTTATGAAGGTCAAGACACAATTAACAGAAAAGCATAAAAGATCAGCCAGAAGGTCGCAATACCTATTCCTTCTTATGAAGGTCAAGACCGTCTGCGAAATTGGCGGGCGTAGAGATTATGGCCTTGTCGCAATACCTATTCCTTCTTATGAAGGTCAAGACTCGAATAATTCTGAAGCCATCAGAGGGTGGCTTTGGTTGTCGCAATACCTATTCCTTCTTATGAAGGTCAAGACAACTTGATAAAGAACTACGTCACGAAGAAAACTCTCACGTCGCAATACCTATTCCTTCTTATGAAGGTCAAGACTTTCTTTGGTAAACTTTTTACCACCTAACGTAAAGACAAGTCGCAATACCTATTCCTTCTTATGAAGGTCAAGACTAGGGTGATTTCTTGTTGCTCCGCTTCATCCCATAAGTCGCAATACCTATTCCTTCTTATGAAGGTCAAGACAATAAAAAACCCGCTCTAGTGGCGGGTTCTGGAGAGGTCGCAATACCTATTCCTTCTTATGAAGGTCAAGACCCCTCCATTTTAACACCTTACCCTGACTGGTGTCTAGACCCACTTTGCGAAGGTCAGCAAAATTTCTCTGTTTTTCACCCCCACTACCCTCAAAATAATGGCTGAAACCCTTACACCACAAGGCTGCGAGGTTCCCAACGAAATAATAGGCATTCCAGCGTTTTTTCTTGACCTTCGCACTTTCTTCGTTAATTACTGATTTTTCTGTCTTTATTTTTATCATTATCCTTTGCTATTACTGAAATATTTATACCGATTTTTCCCCATTTGTGCCACTATTATAACACATTTACAGGAAAATAATTCCCTAAAACTTATGTATATTTTATTTTTTTGAGACCACTTCATTCTCACCCCCTATTAGGTACTACATTGACTGGGATATTTCATTACTCGCATAAAAGTTTTTAGGTTAGATAAAATGTCGTAAAATACCTACCCAAATCCCTATCTTACCCAAATATCTATCTAAAGATAGATGTAACTATTCCCATAGATAGGGGACAAAGTTTTTATTACCAGGTTAATATTATAGATAACGACAACCGCTCATTAATGTCTACTCAAACCTGCCCAGATCTTAACAATCTGGGTAGGTGGGGTGAGCGTGCATGACTCCGCCATAAAAAAGAGTTACCTACCATCAGGTAAGGTTGGCTACGAAAGACAGGTCACGACACCTACAAATTAACTCCAGTTTGTAGCTCTGTCGGTAACTTCAACAAAAGGCGAGACATCTTAGAAAGCCCTCTGAACTACCATGACAAGCCTGTTTTTCATTGTCGAGGAACACATTACTAAGGACTGGTCAAACCGACCAAATTAAACATCGAAAAGCCTATTCATCGCAAAGACGGTTACAGTTATGCCTAAAAAAGTACCCAAACAGAAAGGAATGTCTAGCTATATCCAGAAATTGTCGAACAGCAGCCAACCCCAACCTATCATTACAAATAACCAAAGGGGGATCTAAAACAATTGGTATTCATCGAACCACAACCCATCCAATTCCTGCCACTACAGCAGCAACTATACCCAGACCCTAACCTAACCACTGAAAATCCTGGTTTCGCCATCCATCCAGTTACCGGAGAATGGCAAGATACAGACCGACTCAGAAGTAAATACCCCTGGGGGGGTGGCGCTAGTAACTATGCCTTTGAACAGCTACCTCCAGAAATCTCTCCCCATCATTTCCTGGGCACTCTGGTCTTTGGACCAGTTCAGTCCTTCCTCGGCGCGGGTCAACGGTTAAGAGATTGGGCTGTAGCATCTTGGTTGTGTCATTACCTGGCAACGGCTACTATCTATCATTGGGAAAATGAGGGAGGTTCTGTTCTTTTACCTCTCTACAGAAGTTCTCCCCTCCTGCGATGGATGAATACTGGTGTTTCTCCAGACCCCCAATCTTTTTGGCGCCCTGAGTTACCCAATGTTATGACTGGTGTGGTTCCCTGTACTACTGATGAAGCAGCCCAAAACTGGTTAGAAAATATCAAACACCTTTTACTCAAAGAATGGTCTTTACTCATTAAAAATATTGAAAGAGTTGTTGTTGAGCAAGAGCGCACCGAAAATAAAAGACTATTAGATGGTGTCGGATGGCAAGTCATTCACCGTGACCATAGGTTTTTATGGTCTGTTTATCACACCTGGGCACCCATTACTCAAGACCCACCCCTGAGTATTACTCAAGTGAATAAACAAATTCACGACGAGCTAGAAAAGCAAAAACTCAGTCGCCAATGGCAAGGAACCTGGTGGAGTGGAGTAACTAGTCCCACCGCTGGCTCCCTTTCTGTCTGGCATCCCGGGTTGTTACCCATCGACAGAAATGGCACCTGGGGTATACCCCCCTCCGAACTCGATCACTGGTGGGCAGGTCTCCTTCGACACCATTCTGCTCTTTTCAGCTCTCGGGAAAAACTAAATAGCATAGAGCTGATTAAACGCTTAGCATCCCTACCCGACTATATTCAAAAAGCTCTGGAGATGCGGTGGGGTCATATTCCTCCCGCGTGTCCTTGGGGCAATTTTCCTGAACAAACCGCAGTTGCAGCTGCTTGGGTTCCCCTACTAGGCCAATCTATTCCTTGGAATAATAGGCTACAAGATGCAGCAGAATACTTTGAGTTAGAACCTAGACGCTGGGGTTTACCCTTAATAGATAGATCTCACCCCGGATATGTTCACCCGCAGCTGTTGGAACGGCGCAATCTAGAAAACTGGAGTCTGGATCAAGACCTAGAAGGGGTTGAACAAGACTGGAAAGATTTCAACCTAGACCAATGGTCTACGCCAATTCAATGGCACGTGGGATGGCGGGGTGACGGAGACCACATTGGTCAGTGGCTCTCTGGTAGTCAGTATGAACGGGAAAATTTACTCTGGCAAAAATGGCATCCCACACCCCAGCAAATTGAAGATTACCATCTCAACCTAGTCCCCGCCCAAATTCCTAATCATACCCATCGCCAATTAGACCTACCCCATGTTCTGGATCTATCTGTTCTCTTTAGTCACTGGAACAAGCTGTTGTATCCCCTGGTAGAAGAACAGTACCCTGGCAAGGTTATCTTCGCTGGAGGAGATGACTTCCTCCTCCTGGGTCCTTTACCCCAAGCTGTGGAGATGACCAGTGATTTATATCGCTTATGGTCTGGTAGAACCACTGCCCTCACTTCTATGTTGGAGCCACCAGTACCAGGTTGGGTCAAGTATCGGGAGTCTGTTTATCCGGTTCCTAGCGAAATAATGACCTTTAGTTTAGGAGTAGTCATTGCCCAAAGACGTATACCCCAGGCATTATGGCATAGTCATCTCAATGAAGCCTATAAAAAAGCTAAATCCCAGGGCAGAAACCGGGTTTGTGTAAGGGTGTTGTTCAATAGTAATCAGATTATAGAGTGGATCTGCCCTTGGTTCCTGTGGGATCTACTGATGGGAAACAACTTGGTGCAGTCAGATAACCAACTAAATAGATGGGAGAAACTATTGCAATATATGGAACCTGTCCGCATGAAACAACCCAATCTAGCCCTGGCAGAAACCGCCCTAGAAACCCTATGGCAAAGTGTAGGTTTAAATCTCTCTTGGAACCAAGTACGCCCACAATCTGAACATGATACTTTTTTAAGCGAATGGGAATGGTGGACTAATTGGGTAGCCCTGCGAGTGTTTTTAGCCAGACAGGAACAAAACCGCGACCTTTGGATGAGAAAATTTAGGGAGGATGGCTTATGACTTGGTATAGTATCACACCCACAGGCACCATAACCCTAGGAAATTTGACCCCGGTAGGGCAAAACAGTGGGCTGGTAGGGTGTCGTTGGCCACCCAATGGTAACCAACTTGCTGCGGCTCTTAATCTACCCAAAACTGCCCAAATGTGGGGACCTTTTTGGTTACACGAAAAAAATCTCTACTTGCCAGTTCCACAAGGTGTTTATACCCATAGACTACCATTAAGACAGAACACAAAGGTATTAGATTTATATCGTATGTATTGGCAAGAAAAGTGGCAACTACATCACCAGACAACCCCAGACATAGAAATTGAACAACTAGGAGGAAAATATCTCATCAAAAGTCAGGATTTTCGTCAGTTGTGGGAACAGGGATTTTTAAACCAGGTAGAAGTTCAACCGCTTCCTTGGCAAACTCTAACCCTGAGTCATAACCGACGGGAAGACTTTCAGGTAGTAGAAGAGGGAGGATTATACGCTGAAAAAACTATTTTAATGGCCAGCAAGTGGTCAATAGTGATAAAAGTAATAGGGGAAGGAGAACCGCAAAAATATGGAACCCTAGGAGCAGGAGCTACTCCTATTGTGACCGTACCCTTAGAGAACCTAGAAAGCGAAAACTGGGAATTTTTAGGAGCAGAAATACCAGATGCGGATGGTGCTGTATTATTAACAAGTGCTTTGTGGAGTAATGGAAGAACTAAAACCTCCCATCCTTACCCAGACCAGCATGAACCCCTAGCTTACCTAGCCCAACAAGGGGAACCCTGGCAGACCTGGAAAACAGTTTCCCACAAGCTCACACCAGAAAGAAAATTAACACCCGGTGAGTGGCTCACACCAGCAGGAGCCATTTACCGGTGGCATAAAGCCCCCATCACCAAAAGCGGACCCCTCCTGGATCCATTTAATCGTCATGTGTGGGGATATGGACATTTGTGGTTATTTAAAGAGAATCTAATATGAAAGCAGGAAACATTTGGATAGTATGTAGAGAGCCCGTCCACATAGGAGGAGCAGACAGTGAAAACCGGGGTAATAACAATCCTATTTTTCGCCTACCGGATAGAACACCAGTTATACCAGGTAGTTCTTTGCGAGGTGCGCTCAGGGAACACGCGGAAAAGGAAAAGGAGTTTCAGCCTTTTGTAGGAGAATGGTTTGGGGGAGATACAAGTGCTGTATCACCAGGTAATATTTCCTTGGGATGGGGATGGCCGGTTTGGTGGCCTGTTCATGTATTGGGATATGGTAACTGGTGGGTAAGCTTTCCTGACTGGTTAAACAGATTTGCGGATCTCACGGGGACAGAAATTCCTCCTTTACCAGACAATTTACTTGTCACCGAACCAGAATTAGATAAAAAAACAGTGTATTTACGATGGTTAAAGCTATCTAATATCGCTTACTTACCAGGTACATTGCCCTTACCCCCGGAACTACAAGCCCATAGCAAGCGACTACTAATCCTGAAAAATGAATCTATTAATACCCTGGTAGATATGGGCATGGTACGCCAACCGCGAGTTAGCTTGAAGGAAAATGCGGATAAAGACGGTAGTTTGGTAGACAACCTGTTTTCCGTAGAAGGCATACCACCGGGAGCGAGTTTTGTAGTGTCATGGCACAGTCGCCAACAACAAACAGAAAAGTGGGAAAGTTTTCTCCATAGAGAACATCACCTGGGAGGACTATGGGGAGTTGGCTACGGGCGCATAATTGTCGAGAATATTAAGTAATCAGCGTAGGTGGGAGTACAGATGACAACATCATTCTATGACCTAGACCAAAAAGTGTTAGCAGAATTAAGGAAAGGGGCTACTGATTTGAGCGCCATAGAAAAATGGCAAGGAAAAGCCAGTGGTATAGGTGAATATGTTTCCAGTTGGGGTGTTGAGAGGTTTTGGGCCCTTTCTCGGTCACCCAAACTAATTGGTGGTGAATTACCGGATGGTGTGGGGGGAACAGATGAGCAACGGCGCTATTTTGCCTGGGGGGTAGCCAGGGTAACTTTATGTCAAGTGGTGGGTTCTGAATTGGGAATAAGGGCTAATATGAAGACAGAAGATTTTCAAGCTAGATATGCCCAGCTGAATTTCAACCAACAAATATTAGTTACAGAAATGCTGCTAGAAATAGCAGATACAATCCAATTTTGGACAATGCGTCTAAAAGAAACACTGCAAAGTAATGCAAAGTAATAATCAATTCAACTAACTATAAAAAACACTGAGATAAAACTATGTCCTTACCAACAGAATTACCCAAATGGTACAGAGTAGATACAGAAGAAGAAAAAGGCTGGACACCCCAAACCACGGACATAATAGAAGGACCACCGGAAAATAGGGAGGTGCGCCAAGCCTGGTATGTGAATAATTCATACACGCCACAAAAATCTAACCCCATTCTCAGGGTGCAAATTTTAACTCCCATACAAGTAGGGGGAGGAAGTCTAAGCGAGGGAATGATTTTGCCTGCACAAATAGGGGGATATCCTTGTATACCTGGATCTAGCCTGCGGGGGTCATTACTGAGCAGAATTAGAAAGGTGTGGTCTCAAATGGGGGGTGAGGAACAGCAATTTTGGCAAAGACTTGTGCAAGAGGATAGAAGTGGATGGCGCTGTAGGGAGATTAGATTTGAGAGTGTACCTCTGGACAATGTGGAACCCTATCCCCTGAATGGCCAGCAATCATGGCAAGTATATGGGGAGAACGTAAGGGCTTTAAGCGTGCAATGGCAAGCCTCACCCAAGGAACCTCCTTCATTGCAACCAACTCTTTTAAGCATAGTAGTGAATACCCGACAGGAAATAAGACAAGACGAAAGGGGATGGTTAAAAAATAGATTAAAAGAGACTTTAGAGGAGGAAGGAATAGGGAGAGGGAAAAACTCTGGATTTGGGAGATTAGTGGAGAGAATAAGCCAAGGTGATTGGCAATTAAGGGTGCGGGGGGCAAAACCGGGGATACAAGCACACAACCGGGGAATGAACATAACAGGGAAGTATAGGTGGTCTCCCCAGGTATTAAGAGCCACCCTGCGGGGTTGGTTTTTGCGATTAGCATTAAGGGAATTTTCCAGACCGGATGCAGAGAAATTAACCACCTATATATTTGGTGGATTTGGGTCACCAGCGCAACTGAATCTAGTGAGTTATAGAATGTTTGCGGGTAGGGAAATAGGCGCAGGGAACCGGGGAAATAATCGTGACTACAGTAATATACCGAGCGCGGTGGTAAATCAGGATTGGCAAATAGGAGTTAAATGTAACCAAGAGTGTAGGGGATTAGTAGATAGATTGCTAGAACTAGCCCAGAGATTAGGGGGGATAGGACCGGGATGGAGAAGACCACCCCATGACATGCGCAATGGTGTGGTTTTTCGTGGTAGTGAATTTATCACCCAAACAGAAAGTGAAGAAATGGAGTTATCCCAGCTGTTTAGTAGATTGCAGGAAGATATTAGGGATTTAGGCACACAACTGAGCATAACGATAAATACAAATACAGAGCCAGGTTGTATTGACAGTGTGTGGGAGAGTACAGACACCGAGACCTGGGAGCAGATAGTCCATGGGGTGTGTGCCACAAGTAATAGAAATAAACCTCAATGGTGTGGTTCCACTAACAGACCTTCTCGCTATGCGGTGAGGGAAAAGGAAAACAGTTGTGTCATCACTAGTTTTGACCCAACAGTGAATGGTACTTTAGGGAGCCAAGGCTTTACCCGCATTTGGCCTGTATAGTTTATTAGCGGGCTAATATCCCCAGATCAACGTAGGTTGGGTTGAAGCATGAAACCCAACACCCCCATGGGTCTGGTTACTCGACCCATCCTACAAATTGTGCCTCCCTACTTAACATGTAAATCAAACAACATTTCACAACACTAGTAAATAATCTTGAAAACACATGAAAATTATTTCCTTTCTTGGTTTTAATAATTACATTGAGACCAATTATATCCATCCCACCACTAGTCAAGCAGTAAGGACCAAATTTTTTCAGGAAGCCCTGGTTGAATTTTATCAACCTGATACATTGTATGTATTATTAACACCCACCGTAGCCACTAAAATTCCCAGAAACGGAACCATATCTAATTGGCAAGGATTACAAGAACAACTAGCTAATAAATCCGTTAAATTAGAGCCTGTTTTTGATATTCCCGAGAGTAATTCTTTGGATGATAGTTGGTTAATTTTTGATAAAATTACTAATTGTTTAAACGAGGGCGATAGGGTTATTTTTGACCTGACCCATAGTTTCCGTTCCATTCCAGTGATTGCCTTATTAGCTATTAGCTACCTGCGTACAGTAAAGCAGGTACAAATTGAAGGTGTGTTATATGGAGCCTTTGACCCCAATGCCCAAGGTGCAGACACCCCCACCTATGATTTATTGCCCATGCTCAGCTTATTAGACTGGCTTGCCGCCGCAGATAGATTTGTCAAAGTGGGTGATGGTTCCCCCTTAGCAGAGCTGTTAGAAAATGAAATTTCTGAGAATGAAACAAGATATGACCAAACCGTACGACCTCTAGCTAGAAAATTTAAACATACTGCTGACATCATTAATCGAATTTCTCTGGCTATAGCTCTTGTGCGTCCTGTAGAAATTTTAGAAGAAACCACAAAATTAGAGGAAATTATCAAAAAAGCAGAGAGTAGTTTTGATAAAAGAGCTAAACCTTTTGGACTGATTTCCCAAAAATTAACCCAGGAATATGGACAATTTGCCCTAGAAAATCCCACTAATAGTGGAAATTTAGCTCAAGGACTGAGATTACAATTTCAACTAATAGATTGGTATATAAAAAGACATCAAGTTGTGCAAGCTATGACTTTAGCAAGAGAATGGCTAGTTTCCGTTTTAGCATATCGATTGGGTGAACAGGATCCACTAAATAAAGACCAGCGAAAACAGCTGGAGAATGCGCTCAATAATGGACAAAGTAAACTTTGTGGCAAAGAAATAACATTAATTTCCCCTTGGGATGATGAATTTGAAAAACTACCTGATTTTGATTTGTTTTCCACAATATGGAACCAGTTGCGTGATATTCGCAATGATATTGCTCATGTGGGTATGAGAAAAGGTGCTGAAAAAGCAAAAACGTTAAAAGAAGTGTCCGCTAAGATTGTACTCAAATTAAAGACCATTGCTGACACTCTTTCTTAACAAACTTGTTTAAGTGAGTGAGTCGAATTAAATATAAGATGAACGTAGGTTGGGTTGAAGCATGAAACCCAACACCCCCATGGGTCTGGTTACTCGACCCATCCTACAAATTGTACCTCCCTACTTACCTCCCCTATCCCTCAAACTATAAAATTATCCCTTGTAACCAGAAACCTTGATCATGGAAAATCCTTTATTTGTTTTCTCACCCTGTGGCACAAGTTTATTGACCAATCAAGCAGCTCAAGAAGAAAGAGGTTTAGTCAGTAAACATGCTAACGCAAAACACATTGAAGACATACCTCTAGAAGATAGCCTGAAACTGCGATCGCTTGCCAAGAGAGTAGAAGAAAAACTAGCATTTGCTGATCTTGAGTTAGCAGGTAAGATGTCAGCGGAGCTAAATGGCATTATTAAACTTTATAATGGTAAATTAGAGAAGAAAGCAGACACTCACTATTTGCTTTGTACTGACACCTGGTTAGGGGAACAGACAGCAACCTTAGTAGAACAATGGTTAAGAGAAAAAGGTTTTATAGTTGATAAAAACCGACAGACGGATCTGCAAACAAAAGATATTGATTCCTTTCAAATTGCCTTATCAGATATAGTAGAGTTTTTTGAAAAAACCATACCTGGTTATAGAAAATCTCAATATAAGATTATATTTAACTTAACTGGGGGATTCAAGAGTGTGCAGGGATTTTTACAAACCCTAGCCACATTTTATGCAGATGAGACAATTTATATCTTTGAAACAGCCAAAGACCTGTTGCGCATACCAAGATTACCAGTGAAAATGGTAGTAGAAGACAGCGTACGTGACCATCTTCTAGTTTTTCGTAGACTAGCAAATGAAATGAAAATTGCTGACGTTATTGGAGTACCAGAAACCCTATTAATGAGGGTAGAAGGTAAAGTTTTTTTATCTCCCTGGGGAGATTTAGTGTGGGGAAGAACAAAGCAAGAGATTTATGGGGAGAAATTGCATCCTTCACCCAGCGAAAAGGTAAGTTATGGACCTAAGTTTGAGGATAGTCTGAGGGGAATATCAGCGGATAGATTAATATTAATTAACGAGAGAATAGACCAGTTAGCAAAGAATTTAGAATCAGGAGGTAAATATAATGTATCATCCCTTGACTTAAAAGCACTCAAAGGGAATCCCCGTCCTCCGTCCACCCATGAAATAGACGCTTGGTCAGACCAGGATGCCAAAAGAATCTTTGGTCACTTTGAGAGTGGAAATCATTTTGTTTTAGATAAACTTGATAGTGGTTTACACTAATTTAAGTGGGTCAGTAGAATTAAATATAAGATGAACGTAGGTTGGGTTGAAGCATGAAACCCAACACCGGGTCTGGTTGCTCGACCCATCCTACAAATAATTGTGCCTCCCTACAAGGAATAGCGATCGCTGCAGCCTTGTGGCGTAAGGGTTTCAGCCATTATTTTGAGGGTAGTGGAGGTGAAAAACAGAGAAATTTTGCTAGAAGGAATAGGTATTGCGACTGTGGACTTCTTGTAGCAGGGTAGGTTCCCAGTCATGGTCTTGAGTGAGCTTCATAAGTCATGTTAATCCACTTTGTTTTTTCAGTATTTTGGCATTAATTATGAACATGAACTTGCTAATGAGTCGCGCAATATTACCACTGAACTTGTTAATCAACGCGGGTTAACTTGGAATACAAAAATTAATACTGGCGACCGCGATTATTTACGGTTAAAACTGGGAATGCAAACTAAGTTTGTGAATAATTTATCTGTTAGTTTGGGTTATGAAACCCTGCTGGGTAAACAAAATGTCAGCGATAATTATATTAATGGTCAAATTCGTTGGCAATTTTAAGTCGCACTGTGGGTGGTACAGGTAACCTATGGGGGGGGTGTTGGGTTTCATGCTTCAACCCAACCTACGTTCATCCTATACTTAATTCCACTCACTTACTCGGGTGGCACAAAAGAACTTGATTTAAGAGTGTGTAATTCCTTTGGAAAGAAACTTGGGTGGAGAGAAGTAGGACATTAACATAAGGTTTTAGGACTTTACCAACTGATAAAGTAGCTTCGCTACTTTATCCCACTGAAATTAAATCTAAAAGACATGCGATCGCATCTCTTTTATGTTGGATAAGGTCAACCATTATGAGTTCGTTTTTGGCTGAACGTGCAATTTTGGATGAATGGCAAGAATCCGCATGAATTATTGGAAGCATTTCTGGAGTTTTGGCGACAACATGGAGAACCACTACTCAAAAGTGCGCCCTACCATGAGATTGCTCCCCATTTGGTGTTAATGGCATTTTTACATCGGGTAGTGAATGGTGGTGGCACATTAGAACGAGAATATGCCATTGGTTCTGGGAGGATGGATATTTGTTTACGCTATGGCAAAGTGGTGATGGGTATAGAGTTAAAGGTGCGCAGGGAAAAGTTAGATCCCTTAACCAAGGGTTTGACCCAATTGGATAAATATCTGGATGGTTTAGGATTGGATTAGCTTCCGTATCGTGCAGCTAGAGGGTATTAGGGAGTGCTTATATCCCATTAGTTTGTTGGGTTTCCTATTAAACTCAACCTACATCACTACAGACAAAACCAGTCGTTTTTCAGCCGACTTTACCTTTGACCTGTGACAATGTATGCTACCCTTTGACCAATATTGGTAGCATGATCTGCCATTCTCTCTAGACACTGAATTGCTAATGTTAATAGTAGAATGGGCTCCACTACCCCGGGAACGTCTTTCTGCTGCGCCAAATTACGATATAGTCTTTTGTAAGCATCATCTACTGTGTCATCTAATAATTTAATCCTTCTACCACTAATTTCATCCAAATCCGCTAAAGCTACCAAGCTGGTAGCTAACATAGACTGGGCATGATCGGACATAATGGCAACCTCTCCCAAAGTAGGATGGGGGGGATAGGGAAATATTTTCATTGCTATTTCTGCCAAATCTTTGGCATAGTCCCCAATACGTTCCAAGTCTCTAACCAATTGCATGAATGAGCTTAAACAACGAGATTCTTGGTCTGTGGGAGCTTGATTGCTCATAATTGTGGCACAATCGACTTCTATTTGTCTGTAGAAGCGATCAATTTTTTTGTCTAATCTGCGTATTTGCTCAGCTGCTGTTAAATCTCGATTAAATAGAGCTTGGTGACTCAGACGGAAGGACTGCTCTACTAAAGCACCCATACGTAAAACATCTCGTTCCAGTCTTTTAATGGCACGTATAGGCTGAGGTTTTTCAAAAATTGTATATTTCACAACAGCTTTCATATTTTTAATCTCGGGTTTAATATATTTCTAGCTATTATAGTCTTGATTCAGAAATATCCGCTATCATGTTGAACCACCTGGGGAAGATGAATTTGTATCCAAGCACCACCGGTATCAGGATGGTTCATGGCCCTGATTTTGCCACCATGAGCTATAATTATTTGGCGGACAATGGATAAACCTAAACCACTACCAGTAATTTCTACTGTTTCATTCTCAGAGCGCGACTCCCGGTGTCTAGCTTTGTCCCCCCGATAAAATCTTTGAAAGACATGGGGTAGATCCACGGGAGCAAATCCAACCCCGGAATCAATAATGTTAATTTCTAAAATTTGGTTTGATATTGTACCTGTCTCTGGAGCAACTCCATTAATAGACTTCTCTCCACAAACTGTATTCATTTCAATAAAAATAGTACCGTTGAGGTTGCTGTATTTAATACAGTTATCTAACAGATTAAGAAACACTTGATAAATTCGGGACTTATCAGCACATATATAGACCTTTTCTGGACCGGAGTAGGAAATGCTAAGATGCTGGTTAGCGGCTAGGGGCTCTAAATTCTCCCAGACTGAAAAAATTAGGGAGCGGACTTCTAGCATTTCCAAATTCAGTTGGATGGAGGAGGTTATTTCCATCTGGGTCAGATCCAACCAATTTTGGACTAAATTAATTAGTCTGTCAACTTCTTGCATCAAGCGGATGACCCAACGGTTCAAAGGAGGATCTAAACGAGTTTGCAGGGTTTCTGCAACCAGACGAATGGAAGTCAGAGGTGTTCTCAATTCATGGGCCAGGTCTGAAAAAGAACGGTCACGTTGCTGATTAATGTCTACAAATTGTTGATGACTTTCTAGAAACACACCCACCTGTCCCCCCGGTAGAGGAAAACTGTTAGCTGCTAAAGACAATGGCTTTAATTCTAAGGTACCCTGACCATGATCTCGGGAAGGGTGAAAAATCCACTCTTGCATTTGCGGTTTTTGCCAATCCCGGGTTTGTTCAATTAACTGATCCAATTCATAGGATCTCACTAATTCCAGTAGTAACCGTACTTGACCCGGTTGCCATCTTTGTAAATGTAGCATTTCCCGTGCGCACTGATTGCACCATAGTAGTTGATTTTCTTCATCTACTTGTAAATATCCCAAGGGCGCAGCATTCAGCAACTGTTCATAAGCTTTGAGTGACAAGCGTAAGTTTTGTTGTTCATCCCTAACGGTACATATTTTACGATGTAATCCAGCTAATAGGGGCAATAATATCTTTTCAGCGTGGGGGTTTGAGGGTTGGGTTAACTGCTCTAAATGGCTGTTAAGTTGAAATTGTTGCCAAAGCCAAAAACCAAAACCGATTGCCAAACCCAGAAGAAATCCCAATAAGAACATTTGATCGTAAGTGTGCTATTTGACCGGAATTAAAGGGGTAGAATGCAAGCATGGTCTTTATAGGACGGCTTTTTTTGATTGTTAGATTATTAATGTAATCTGATTACTGTAATCATAACCGGTAGGGACTGCTTTTGGAAAATGCGATCGCCTAGGTATCTGTGACCATTCCTGTGCTACAGGTTAGACTGGATAAGATAACTGATCCACGCCGAATTTTATGTCCAATCAAGATGACAACTCCCAAAATGATAACTCCCGTGAGAAGAGCCAAAAACCCCAATCCAGCGGATGGTTTAAAATAAAAAGACCACGACCACCCAAAGGAATAGGAAAACCAAAAACAGAATAGCCCAGATATAGAAATCAACCAAATCTATAGCCAAAACCCCTGACTGTGACAATATATTCTGGATGGCTAGGGTCTAACTCTAATTTTTCCCTCAGCCATCGAATATGAACATCCACTGTTTTACTGTCACCGACAAAATCAGGACCCCAAACCTGGTCTAATAACTGTTCCCGTGACCACACCCTGCGAGCATAACTCATAAATAATTCTAGTAACCGGAATTCTTTCGGTGACAAGCTCACCTCCCTCCCCCTCACTAACACCCGACATTCCTGAGGATTCAAACTGATATCTTTATGTTTTAAAGTGGGTATTAAGGGCAAATTGGAAAACCGCTGACGACGTAACAAAGCACGACACCTAGCCACCATTTCTCTTACGCTAAAGGGCTTAGTTAGATAATCATCCGCCCCTACCTCCAAGCCTAGCACTCGGTCAGTTTCACTACCTTTCGCACTCAGAATTAAAATCGGTATGGAATTACCTTGGTGACGTAATAAACGACAAATATCTAACCCGTTAATTTGTGGCAACATCAAGTCTAGCACAAGCAGATCGAATGATAACTCACCGGGTTGGGTCTCTAAATTTCTGATTAGTTCCACAGCACAACGACCATCTTTAGCAGTCATAACTTCATAACCTTCACCCTCTAAGGCTACTACAAGCATCTCTCGGATCAGTTCTTCGTCTTCCACTATTAAAACGCGACTAACTGGTTCAATAGAGTTGTTGGAGTATCTAGGCAATTCAGTAGTATACATTGATAACAAAAGTTTGTAAGAATGTACTGGTCTTGGTTTCCAACTAGTTATGATCCTCACAAATTGAGGTCACATATTGGAGAACACGGAATTATTGTATTCAATACAACAATTTGCCTAAATTATAGTTCAAATAGTTGTTTTATAGAAATTTTGTCGAATATTTCCACATTTGTGCCTTTTAAGTGAGTGGGTGGAATTAGATATAAGATCAACGTAGGTTGGGTTGAAGTATGAAACCCAACACCCCCATGGGTTTCGTATTAAACTCATCCTACAAATAATTGTGTCTCCCTACTTAGTTCAGGCAAAACTAGAGAAATCCAAAGTGGGTGGAATATCCTGAATTCTTCCAGGACCTATAGCCCGCAATGCTTCTGGTAAACTAATATCTCCAGTATATAGGGCTTTACCGACAATTACTCCTGTAACCCCCTGATGTTCTAAAGATAATAAGGTTAATAGGTCAGTAACAGAACCCACACCCCCAGATGCAATCACGGGTATGGAAATGGCAGATGTCAACCCTCTTAATGCTTCCAAGTTTGGTCCCTGAAGTGTACCATCACGGTTTATATCAGTATAAATAATAGCTGCGGCACCCAATTCCTGCATTTGGGTTGCTAGTTGGGGGGCCAAAATTTGAGAAGTTTCTAACCAACCCCTGATAGCAACTAGACCATTCCGCGCATCAATGCCAACCATAATTTGGTGGGGGAATTGTTCACACAGTCCTTGAACCAAATCTGGTTGCTCTACTGCTACAGTCCCCAGAATTGCCCACTGTACCCCAAGACTAAATAACTGTATAACGCTGGATCTGTCGCGTATTCCTCCGCCAACCTCAATAGGTATGGAAACAGCATTGGTAATAGCCTCTATAGCAGATAGATTAACTACTCTACCAGCTTTTGCTCCATCTAGATCTACCAAATGTAGTCTTGTTGCTCCCTGGTCTGCCCACATTTTAGCGGTTTCTACAGGGTTATGGCTGTAAACCTGGGATTGTGCATAGTCACCCTTATAGAGTCTTACACAACGCCCCTCTAATAGATCTATTGCTGGGATAACTTCCATGACTAGTTAGTGAATAAGTTAATTTTAGTTGAGCTAAATGGAGAAGGAGGGATTCGAACCCTCGGATGGACCTTACGATTCCATCAACAGATTAGCAATCTGCCGCTTTCGACCACTCAGCCACCTCTCCAGGTCTATTAAAAATTATGATACAGCAATCATAACAGACAATTTTTGGCTTGTCAAGAGATTTTTTTCAAGTGGACAACTGAAAATCATGAATATAAAGTTTAACAATTTCTACTGGCGCTCCTCCAACAGTAGATATAAAATATGAGTTAGTCCGCAATGAGGGCAGTCTTGATTTTAATAGTCAAAGCTCTCCCAAGCCATATTTATAATCCCATGAACGCTCTTTCAATTCCCACCTGGATTATCCATATTTCTAGTGTCATTGAATGGGTAGTTGCCATTTCCCTCATCTGGAAATATGGCGAACTGACCCAAAACCATAGTTGGAGGGGATTTGCCCTAGCTATGATACCCGCCTTAATTAGCGCCCTATCTGCTTGTACATGGCATTATTTCGATAATCCCCAGTCCTTAGAATGGTTAGTTACCCTCCAGGCTACTACCACGCTAATAGGTAATTTTACTCTTTGGGCAGCAGCAGTGTGGGTTTGGCGTTCTACTCGAGCCAGTGGAGTTCTTAACATCTCAAATAAGGAGTAGACCGTCATGATCTCAAAAGAAACTCTATTTGCTCTCTCCTTGTTCCCCTATTTGGGTTTCTTGTGGTTTATCAGTCGCAGTCCACAAATGCCACGTTTAGCACTCTATGGATTCTATGGCACTTTAGTATTTGTTGGCGTTACCATTCCAGCTGGTATTTACGCCAAGATTGCCTACCAAGAAGCTCTAGCAAATATAGACTGGCTTCATGGCAGTGCTGAGTTATTCTTAACTCTTGCTAATATTTTAATTGTCTTGGGTTTTAGTCAAGCTGTACAAAATCTAGAAACTAAAGGTAAATAAACTAACATCCTTACCATACTAACTAAATACTCGGTACAACAAGTCGCGGTGTAACAGGGAACCATCCAACAGAGACTGTAATTTATCTCTTGACAAAGACTCGGTATTGTGATAGAAATCCAACCAAGTTTTGGCAATTAAATTAGGATCATCGGGTAAATCTGGAAGATTCCAACCTGGTATGGGTAAATCTTCCATCAACCTGTTGATTTTAGGATCATAACTTAAAGCAAAACAACGACACCCTTCACTAGCAGCCATAATTAAACTATGTAGACGCATTCCTATTACCATATTCACACCTCTAAATGCGCCTTTTAAAATTTGTGGTTTATCTAAACAAAAAACCTGGCTATTATTTGGTAATTGAGAGTGAATTTGTTGGGCAATTTCTAAATCTTCGGTTTTTTGAAATGGTAGAATTAGGATAAATGCTTGGGTGTGTTTTTGCAAATCAACCAATCCACGGATTAGATTTGCTAATCTATCCTGTGTCAACTGGGGATGTTTTCTCAAGGTAACTGCAATTCGTGGTTTTGGTAGACCCGCTAATTCTGGTACTGACTCAGATGCTAAACCCCACACTGGATCAGGTGCTAGGATATGTGGTATGTGCCAACCTGATAATAACCCAGCACTTGAGCGATCGCGCACACTCACACCCAAACAACCGGCAAAATTTCTTTGAGCCAACCAACGGTTTTGTGGTAGGGATAGGGGACCTATACCCTGGCCCCAGGCTATGGTTTTTAGACCCATAAATTGGGCCAAAGCCATTAATCCCCCATAATACAAGGGATTAATACTACTGGTTGCATCCTGCATTAAACTACCTCCACCCCATATAAATCCTTGACAAGAGCGTAAAGCTCGAATCAAGGGGATAAATGCCATCCGGTCATGACTTTCTACCCCATAATGTGTAGTGGTTAGTTGGGGACTACCGGACAGAACTACGGGAGTGATGTGAGGTGGTAGCATTTGTAAAAGAGTAGCCAAGAGAGCTTCATCACCACCATTACCCTTGCCATAATAACCAGAAAGTAAAACACGCATTATAAATCGCCCCGTCTTAGCTACTTAATTTGTCGCATATAATTTCCCCATAACTGTGCTGCTTGACCACTACTACCAAGGGTAGGAGAGTTGTTATCATTACCCAGCCAAATACCAGTGACCAATTGACGACTGGGAATAAAACCAATAAACCACAAGTCCACATTTTTATCTGTGGTTCCGGTTTTACCTGCTTCCTCACCCATTCCTATGGAAGCAGCGCGACCAGTGCCCCTAGCTACCACAGCTTGCATCATGTCAGTCATAGTGTTAGCTACATTCTTTTTTAACACTGTTTGATTAGCTTTGGGATTTTGAGTAAAGGAATAAATCTCCCGACAGGTTTTTAAATTATTCCGATCTTCACAATCACTACTATCTAGAATTCGGGTAATAGCGTGGGGAGGATTCCATACTCCTCGATTGCCAATTGCTGCAAACGCACCGGTCATTTCCAGAACATTGACTACACTTTGACCCAGAACTAAACCGGGAACTGATTCCAAGGAGGATTTTATCCCTAACCTCTGGGCCATTTCTACTACCTTATTTAATCCTACCTCCCGTGCAAGTCTTAGAGCAATAGGGTTTTCTGACAGTGCAAAACCGGTAGCTACATCTAAGCTACCACCCCCACTGCGACAAGGTCTATAAGTAAATCCTCCCCAGGGAAAAGAATTACAAGAATAGCTCTTATAGGTGGGTATTCCTGCTTCTATAGCTGCAGCATAGGCAAAAACTTTAAAAGTAGATCCAGGTTGTCTTTGAGCTTGTATAGCACGGTTAAATTGGCTTTCTTTGTAATTTTTCCCCCCGACCATGGCTAATATGCTCCCGGTTTTGGCATCTAGGGTCACAATTGCTCCCTGGGAAAATCGCAAGTTGGAGCCAACCTTATTTACCGAATTTTGCAAGGCTGACTCAGCTTTAGCTTGAATTACTGGGTCTAATTTAGTTTCAATGATGTAGTTACCTTCTCTGGCTGCTCCTGCACCCAAAATTGATTCTAACTCTTGAAAAACGTAGTTGTAAAAATAGGGAGCAATAGTTTTAGCTTGTCTTTCACAAACTTTAGGACTGACTTGTACAGGAGATCTTCTGGCTCGATTTGCTTGAGTGGAATTAATCGTACCCATATCTAACATGCGTCGAATGACCCGATTCCGATAATCTGCTGCTGCTAATTTCCTAGGTCCATCTCCACAAAAGTCAAACCCATTGGGTGCAGGTAATATTCCCACTAAAGTTGCTGCTTCTGACAGGGTTAATTCTTTGGCAGATTTTTCAAAGTAATATTTAGCCGCATCTTCAAAACCAGAAGTGTCAGCTCCTAAAAATACTCGGTTTAAATAGGTAAGCAGGATCTCATCCTTGCTATAAAAGGTTTCTAATTTTAAGGAGACAATAGCTTCACGAATTTTTCTTCCTAAAGAATCCTGTCTACCTACATAATCACGAAATAAACTCCGTGCAAGCTGTTGGGTAACCGTACTAGCCCCTTGTTGCACATCTCCACTCTGGGTGTTAATGAATACTGCCCGCAAAATTCCTAGGGGGTCAACTCCAAAGTGCCAATAATAGCGACTGTCCTCCGAAGCGACTACTGCACCGGGTATGTAAGGACCGAAATCTGCTATTTCTTTAAGATCTACGTGAGAGATATTGCGGGGTTCTCGCAATGGGGTGTAGGCATCCCGGGCATAAATTACTACTGGTCCACTGGTTGCGGTGGGTAGGGGGTTAACGTCAAATTTTGTCCATTCCCAAACGATGGCCAGGGCAAATAAGGCAGTAATACCACTGATACCATACATTCCCCAAGTAAGAAATTTAATATGAGCAGGGGGTGGATCAAGATACTCAAGACTTACTGAAGCAGCTAGTTCTGGTGGACCCAGGGTAACAATATCACCATGTCTAAGTTTGAGAGATTTGACTCGGCGTTTTCCTAAGTAAATACCGTTAGTGGAATTTTCGTCTTTGATAGTGAAGACCGGGTTGTTTTGGCTTGAGTCCCTAGTGAGGGAAAGGTGAACCTGGCTAACTACTGGGTTAGGAACGATGATATCACAGGATCTGGAACTGCGACCTAAAATGTAACGTTCTCCCAATAGGGGATAGGTTTGGCTTTCTTCCCCGTTTTGCACCCACAGTTCCGGTACTTTGGCATTGGGTTTTAAAGCTAGTTTAGAAAAGTCTACTCTAGCTTGAATGGTATTTACAGCTTGAGTGATTTGACCAAGAAAGGTTTGGGGTTTTCGGGGTGGTTGTTGGGAACTCATGGTCTAGGATTGGGTAAAGTTAATTTATATCAAAATTAATTAGGAGTTTTCTGCTTAGGCTTTTTTCTGGGAACCAATTAGTAGACAAACAATACCTATACTAATAAATGAGTCTGCTAAATTGAAGACCGGGAAGTTGAATAGACGAAAGTCCAGAAAATCTACCACATAGCCCAATATGAATCTATCAATACCATTACCTATAGCTCCCCCTAAAATTAAACCATAACCCAATTGTTCCCATATACTTAATAATGGACCCCAAAGAGCGATCGCCACTAAAAGTAAACTTACGACTAGGGATAACCAACGTAACCACTCAACCTTACCACTAAAAAGACTAAAAGCTGCACCTGTGTTAGTTACGTATGTCAGATGAAAGACTCCTGGTAGTAAGGGCAAGGTTTGGTGTAAATCAAAGCTTTTAACCACGGACAACTTTGTCAGTTGGTCCAGAGCAAAAGCTATTACAGCAGCAATCCAAAACAGGCGATTTTTTAAACCCATGACAATTCTAGCATTAATTATGTGAGACGCAAAAATTACTAATGAGACATTAATAAAACATAATGTGTCGTAGGAGGTAAGCTATGACAGTAACAGCACAAAGCACGGCCAATTGTCCAGGGAGGGAAAACCAGGAATATTTAAGAATACCCTCCATTAAGGACAAATTTTGATTGTCCCCCCAGGAGAAAAGATAACTGGTTACCAAATAACAAATACCGCAAATGTGAATAGTTAACAATCCGCACAGACAACTAAAACCTAAGCTTTCTAATCGGGGTCTGGCTTTAAAGGCAAAATGTCCACAAATCCATGCTCCTGGAATAAACCCCAGTAAGTAACCAAATTGGGAAAGCTTAAGATATGCTATACCTCCTCCTTGAGTAAATACCGGTAATAAGGTCAAGCCCATCACTAAATAAGCAATTTGGGAAAGGGCACCAGCACTTTTACCCCCTAAACAACCAACAAACAGTACAGCAGCAATTTGATAGCTAGTACCTAGAGGGAAGGTTTTAATTCCCTGTTGACTCCAGCTCCAGGGTAAGCTGGTACCGTATGCTTCTAAAAAGGTGCCGCCAATGGTCAACAGCAAGCCAATCATAGACCATAATAATTGATGGGAAGCAGCAAACATGGATTAGTTAATAACTAAATTAGATAAATAAACATTGCTATTGATTTGGAAGTGTCCAATCTCCCCAGTTCGGGATTACTGAGGGTTTGGCACTTTTCTAACTGCGAATTAGGGTAATAGTGCGCCCAGTGGGACTAAGAACCTCCTCCGTACTAATCCTCTCCCCCATGGGTGGTAAACCAGGACGGCGATCGAAAATCACTAACCAACCTGTATCTAATCCTAACCCATCCAGGTATTTATCCAGTTGGGTCAAACCCTTGATTAACGGATCTGACTTTCTTTCACGCCACACCTTGAGTTCCATACCCATCACTACCTTGCCATATCGTAAACAAATATCCATTCTCCCAGAACCAATGGCATATTCCCGTTCTAACGTACCACCACCATTTACCACCCGGTGTAAAAATGCCATCAAAACTAAATGGGGGGCAATCTCATGGTAGGGCGCACTTTTGAGCAATGGTTCTCCGTGTTGTCGCCAAAACTCCAGAAAAGCATGTAATAATTTATCAGGTAATAGTTCCCCTTGTTCATTTAGCCACAGAGGTTCAATTGCTCCAATAGAAACCCTAGTTGTATAACTTAGTACTAAAGGTAGAACTTCTTTATAAATTG
>NZ_LMVE01000016.1:0-30119 GCF_001432185.1 Cylindrospermopsis sp. CR12
TTGTTGGCATCCGTACATTGTTCGACCTTCAATGTTTGTTGATTTCAAAAGTATAGTTGAGATATGATTTACTTGTCAATAGCAGCCACAAAACAATATGAAGACAACACTGGAATACAGAATAGGAAATCACTCAAAAGGTAATGCAGTAGTGCATCTTATGTAGATACCTAAACGCCTTCGACAGATAATTTACGAACTAGCCAAAGAAAAAGACTGGGATATCCTCGCTCTTGAGGTTGCACCATGTTCATTTATTTGTAGAACATCAACCAGATGTTGCTATAAATCAAGTGGTTAAAGCTTTTAAAGGACGGTCATCTTGCTTGTTAAGACGAAAATTTCCTGAATTACTTAAACTTCCTAGCCTATGGACTAATAGTTATTTTTATTCCACTGCTGGACAGGTTTCAGCAGATGTTATTAAAAGGTATATTGAAGATCCGCATCACGGTTCAATATCAAGGCGAATAAATTCGCCGTTGGCACTTCCTGTCTAAAGCCAAGTGGCTTCCGTGCCGGCGATTTTCTTGTGAGGAAAAAATTTATCTCAATTATCTCAACCTTGAGAACCGGTCATAATTAAAACCACTCCCTCTATTTTTTTATCAATCAGAGGGGTTAGACCTACATAACACTCAATAATTTTACCTCGACGATTGGTAGATTCTACGCGCACTTCTTGGAAATCTGTCTTCCCCGAGAGAATATCTAAAATGGGCGATCGCAGTTCCTCTACGGGTAAACTAATATCCAGACTAAATAGAGATTTATTGATTACTTCATCATAACGCAGTCCCCATAAGTCTTCTACCAATTCGTTCCAGTTTAAAATGCTAAAGTTTTTGTCAATAACTACTATGCCTTTTTGTAAACTTTTGAGAATACAACTGATAAAAACATTGTTTCGGTTCAGTTCTAAGGTACGTTCGCTTAATTCGTGATTAATAGTTTGCAGCTCCTCATTGGCAGACTGCAACTCTTCATTCATAGTTTCTAGTTCTTGATTAGTGGATTGCAGTTCTTCATTAGTAGTTTCTAGCTCTTCATTGGTAGATTGCAGTTCCTCATTGGTTGTTTCTAATTCTTCATTAGTAGATTGTAGTTCTTCATTGGTTGTTTCCAAATCTTGACGGGAACGTTGTAATGCTTCCTGTAGCTCGACATAACGAGTAACGTCATTAAAAGCAATACTCACTCCCAATAGACTCAAATCATCCTCTTGCAACGGGGTAATTAACACATCGAAATACTGTTGTTCCGAATTGGGAACATAGCGTTCTATACTGTTTAAAGTAATGGGACGACGCTCATTATATGCTCGCTCAATTAAAGAACGCAATTCTATGGGACGATAGGAAAGCTCCAACTCATAAAACTGACGCTCTAAATCCATTTTTGACAAGCCAAACAAATTGCGAGCTGCTTCATTAATAATGATTAATAAACCATTGATATCAATCACTATTTCCGCTACAGGTGCTGACTCAAAAGCTAAATCTCGCAGACGAATGTTTTGAGATAACTGACGACTGGATTCATCATCTACCGAGTTGGCCATAACTAGCAGGCGATCGCGTATATTTGTTGATGATAACTTAGTAAATACTCTATTTTTTAGATCTACAGGCATAAACAAACTAGAATACATTAACAACATTTCTGCCTTTCCTAAAAACAGATAACCAGTATCATTCAAGGCGAAATGAAATCTAGCCATAATACGACCCTGGATCTCAGAATTGAAATACATTAATGTATTACGACATACTAATAAGTCTAAGCGAGAAATAGGGGCATCAATAAATAAATTGTGCCTGCCAAAAATCACAGAACGGCGTAAATCCTGACGAAAAATATAATTATTTCCCGTCAAATCAAAATACTTATCACGGAATTTTCTAGGTACGGATTCAACACTTTTAACAGGGAATAAAGCCTGTCGAGCCTGATTAAGGGCTTCTTCATCTATATCTGTAGCATAAATTTTTACTCGCTGACGAAAATCTTCTGCACCCAGATTTTCAGCCATCAGTATAGCTAGGGTATAAGCTTCTTCTCCGGAAGCACAACCAGCACACCATATACGAATTTGTTCATTCTTTTTTTTGCTTTTAATAATATTAGGGATCACTTGATTTCCCAGGTGATCCCACGCTGAAACATCCCGAAAAAAATCAGTTACATTGATTAAAATGGTATTAAACAGACTATGAAATTCTTCTGGATCAACTTCCAGATAGTCCATATAGTCTATAAAGTTGTCTATATTTAGTGCTTGAATGCGTTTAGTTACTCTCCGAACTAAGGTAGATCGTTTATAACCGGTAAAATCAAAACCTCGATTTTGTCTAATGTAAGTGAGCAACCTTTCAAAACAAGGATCTTTTTGTTCAAGATTCATGGAACTAATTATCAAATGTCCGAAATTTATTTATATCTCATCTCACATTCCGCTCAATATTATATTATGGCAAGAATTGTCTCAAATTTAAAGCCCTCCTGATAGGATGAGGTTTCAAACCTATAATTTCCCATGAAAATTCAATCCTTAGACCTAAGATCTTTTAAAAAATTTCGGTCTTCTACATTTGATTTCACAGATCCAGAAACCGGTTTGGCGCGAGATATTATTGTTCTTATAGGTATGAACGGTGCTGGAAAAACCAGTCTTTTACAGGTAATCGCTGCAACTGTAGGTACTGCAACTGGAAGATTAAAAAAACCATCCGATTTAGAATGGGCGGGATTTAACTATGAACTGCTGGGAAGTAGTTGGGGCACACTTGAACCTGATGTGACCATAGAGGTGCAGTTCTCATCCAGTGAACTTCAAGCTGTGCAGGATTTTCAACAGAAATTGCGCAAAATGGGGCATGATTTGCAGACCTCTGCTCAACAACAGCATATTGTTACACTTAGGTGGCGAAACGGGGGTGTTCAAGCAGATAGTGCAGCGCAATTATTTCAATTTAGAGGGCGAGAATATGCTAAACAACTACTCCGCGCTGAAGGGTTTTCAGTATTTGAAAGAGTGGGTACGATTCTTTGGTACACAGAACAGAGAACATCAACCAGTTTAACCACGGAAAACCCAGATCGTAAACTGGAAATTACTGAAGACCTGTTGCGAGATCGCCTTTCTAAGTGGCGACAATTCCATCAGGATGTAGAAATGCGTAAAATTACCAACTTACGTCCAGGACAGAAGGATTTATACGCAGAAATAGAACGTGCTTACAAAGCAGTATTTCCAGAACGCAGTTTTCAAGGTCCAGTTTCCCGGGAGAACGTGGATGATATATTAAGTGAACCATGGTTTTACTTATGTGACAGTAGAAATCAGTATGAAATTTCCGAGATGTCTGGTGGTGAACGTGCTATTTTTCCCATATTAATGGACTTTGCTAGTTGGAATATTCACAACTCTGTGATTTTAATTGATGAAATTGAATTACATTTACATCCTCCAATGCAACAAGCACTGCTTAGAGCTTTACCCAAGTTAGGTACAAACAATCAGTTTATTATTACAACTCACTCTGATTACGTGAAGCAGTTAATACCTGAAGCATATATTATAAGACTAGAGGTATAGTTGTGAGTATTGTTGGTGAAAAAATTATTTTTTGTGAAGGGAAGCAAAGTAGCTTAGATATTAGACTGCTTAATAGAGTTGTTGGGAACATCTTAACAAATAAGTCCACAATTGTTCCTGCTGGTAGTAAATTTACCCTTTCTGCTTTTGTTCAAGGTTATTTTTCCAGAGAGGAAGCAACAAATCAACAATACATCATTTTTCGTGACCGTGATTTTGATGCTAAACCTACTAGTAAGATTGAGTTGATACTACTTAACTCCATGTTGCTCACCCATCGTGCTTGTGTGGAAAATTATTTAATCAATGCTGACTTAATTCACAATTATTGGCACGCAAAACATCTGGAACAACGGGAAAACCCTATTTCTAAATGGGGACATAAAGATTCACCAGGGGTTGATGCGATTTCAGAATGGATTCAAGAAGCTGCAAAAACTCTCCAACACTATCAAACAGTAAGATGGGCTTTAGCTGAATTGTTGCAATCAAGTGCAGCTCGGCATCAACTCAAAACAACATGGACAGGTAGTAGTGGTAAACTGCCCTCATCACTAACTCTTCAAGACTGTAAGGTTCAAGCTGTATCATTAGTTAATCAGTTTCAACGAGAAGTTGAGAATATCACACCGGAAGTTTTTGAATACAGTTTAGCTGCATATCAAAAGCAGTTTGCCCAAGAGGAATTTTGGACACAGAAGCAATACTTGATTTGGTTTCATGGTAAAGATATTCAAAAAGCTATGCAACGCAAGAAAGCTGAATACATTGGTCTGGACAATTTTTTTGATTGGGCGTTGAATTACCTTGATATTAATCCGTACCCGATTTGATTGAATTACGCAATAGAATTAGCTCTCTTTAACCAGTATTTTCCCTATGGTTAATACTGGTTAGAAAACTAGTGTAACTAAAGCAACTTCATGGTTTTGGTAATTACCTGTAAACTTTCTTCAAACAAAGCTTCACGGCCCCAACGTTGCACTTGTTGACTTAATAAGAACTCTGGTTTTTGTTCTGCAAGGGAATTAACCTGTTGAAACAATCCAGCACTTTGAGCTCCACCCTGAGTTTCCATTCTCATACATCCACCAGTTTCCGTACAAATCACTGTACCACAATTAGCTTCAGTATTAGAGGAACTTAATCGTAGAGCAATTAAATCACCTACGATTTCGCCAATATCAGCAACTGGAACACCCGCCAACTCAGCTGCTATTTGTCTTTGATCCTTAGATACAAAAACAATATTGGTAATGTCATAGTCCCCCGATTCCTTCTGGTAAGAAACCGGTTCCCATTCTAAACGACTGGCTAACCAACCCAAAAATAATAGGGCTTGAGCGGGATTACCCTTTTCATAATCAATATTCACCCGATCAACTTGCCTTAAAGCTGCCCTACGTTGAGGCGCATCATAAGCTTCAGCGGTTAGTTCCTGCCATGCAGAAAGTCTCCGCCAATTTAAGTCAGCCAGTGGTACACCCGTATCTGCTAAATCCTGTAGAGTTAATAAATCCTTTTCAGGAGAATTAAAGTTACAGGAATCAACAATTACATTATTACAAACTGCTGCTAATCTCTTAAATAGAGGGTTTTGGGAGTCAGGAGTAGCTTTCCACCATAAAAACTTGGGCAATCCGCCAATTAATAAAGCTGGGATCATGCCACCAATTCGTTCCAGCGCCGTGGTAGTTCCCGTGAGAGTGATATATTCACAACAAACCAGGGTGCTGGAACTTTGTTTTTGAATGGGACAATAAGCAGAAACCTGTGCTTTTACCCCTTCATCTTCCCCTGCGATGGGACATAAAGTAATAATTCGACAAGGGTTACGCAAGGCGATTTCATCAGCAATGGTGGGACTGGTAGGACTGTGAGTATAACCCATGGCCGCACCATGACTGTCTCCGTGTTCTCCACTATGCTGAAGTTTGAAATATTCTTTCCGTAAGACACTAATGGTTTCTGATGTGGGAATACCAGTTTCCGACAGACCGTGTTTTTTCTGCACCTCTCGAATAGAAGTTTTGGTGTGAGGTCCCAAAATACCATCAATTGGACCAGTATAAAAACCAGTTGCTGCCAATAGATATTGGGTTTCTTCTGGCTCATACACCACTAAAGTAAACGTGGTAGCACGAATAGCTGCTGGTAAAGTTCCATTTTCACCCTGAATACCGTAACTTTGCCAAATCTGAGCCAGTTCATTTTCAATATCCGTCACGGAAATGTCTTTAGGTGCTTGCAGGGAATAAATTGTAGAAGTTTCAGTTACCATATTTTTGCACTTGTCTGTTTGGATCTGTGATTCTAGAGTCTGCGCCAACGACGACCATCTTGATTAATCAGTAATTCTGCTTCTGCTGGTTCCCAAGTACCTGCTTCGTATTGAGGCACGGTATCAGGATCTGATGGTAAGTCCCATACGGAAAGCGCAGGTGTTACTACACGCCAAGCTGCTTCCACTTCGTCTGAACGAGTAAATAGGGTTTGATCCCCCATCATACAGTCTAAAAAGAGTCGGTCATAAGCATCTGATGTGGCTTCTATACCAAAAGAACCGTAAGTGAAATCCATATCCACAGAACGAGTGCGGAAA
Organism: Cylindrospermopsis sp. CR12; assembly: GCF_001432185.1. Lineage (NCBI taxonomy): Bacteria > Bacillati > Cyanobacteriota > Cyanophyceae > Nostocales > Aphanizomenonaceae > Cylindrospermopsis > Cylindrospermopsis sp. CR12. The sequence continues at coordinate 6,201 of NZ_LMVE01000016.1, forward strand.
TCTCCACCAGGCATTTTTACATCAAAACGTAAGGAAATACCCTCATTGGGTTGGATCCGCATGGTTAAAATATTAGCATTTGCTTGCAAGGCCGCAGAAGGGAACATTCTGGAAGGAACTTCCCGAAAATGAATGGAAATTTCACTCACTTTTTTGGGCATCCTTTTACCAGTTCGCAGGTAAAAAGGTACTCCTTGCCATCTCCAGTTATCCACCACAAATTTCATGGCTACGTAAGTAGGTGTTGTTGAGTTAGGATCCACCCCCGGTTCCTCCCGGTAACCAGCAACTGGTTGTCCTTTCATCCACCCCCCACTATATTGTCCCCGAATAGCAGAACGGGATAAGTTATTAACATCAGCCAATCTAGTAGCTTGTAACACCTTTACTTTTTCCGTGCGAATACTATCCGCATCCATGGAATTAGGTGCTTCCATAGCTGTCAAACAATAAAGCTGCATTAGGTGATTTTGCAGCATATCCCGTAAGGCTCCGGACTTCTCGTAGTATCCTGCCCGATCTTCCACACCTACGGTTTCAGCAACGGTGATCTGCACATGATCCACAAATTGCCTATTCCACAGAGGTTCAAAGATAGCATTGGCAAATCGGAACACTAGTAAATTTTGAACAGTTTCCTTGCCCAAATAGTGGTCAATACGGTAGACCTGGTTTTCTTTACAAACCTTTTGTACTACTTGGTTCAGGCTTTGTGCTGATGCTAAATCCCTACCAAAGGGTTTTTCAATCACTAGACGGTGTTTGTATGGGTCTTCTAACATTCCCGCTCCCCCCAATTGCTTAATTGCTTCTGGGAAAAAATTGGGAGCAACCGAAAGGTAAAACATCCGATTCCCCCTTGTTCCCCGTTGGGGATCAAGTTCGGCAAGGAAATTTTTCAGTTTTTGATAACCTTCTGGATTGTCTATATCACCTGCACAGTAGAATAAACCTTGACAAAAGTCCTGCCAAAGCTCTCCTAATTCCACTTTAGGATGGGCTTCTCGCATACCTTTTTCCATCTGTTCCCGAAAATAGTTATGACTCCAGTCACGACGGGCCACACCCACAATGGTGGTTTCTGGGGGAATGCGTCTTTCTCGACGGAGTTTGAACAGAGCAGGAACAAGTTTACGCCAGGTTAAATCACCGGAAGCACCAAAAATCACAATAATTTGGGGTTCTGCCATCCCCTGTTGTTGTAACCCAACGCGCAAGGGATTTTCTAACAAACTGACCATAGGGATTTGAGGGTTGAGATTTTGTTGAGATTTTTAATTTGACATCAGGTAATTCTTAATGTAATGGTTACACCAACCAGATTTCCTGGCCGTACCCTTCCATTAACAATACCTATACTGGTGACAATATCTTGATTTTCTCTTTTAAAGAGTTCATACGGGACTGGAATAGTTTTAGATCCCTATCAACTTTCATATTTTCTAGGTTAGGAATTGGCAGCTTTCTGTCCTAAATCCTTCCCTAAAAATGACTCTACTTTGGCTACGTCGTCTTTACTACCGATAATTAGCGGTGTTCGTTGGTGTAATTTGGTTGGCACTAAGTCCAAGATGTCTATTTTTCCATTACTAGCACGACCTCCCGCTTGTTCTATCAGAAATGCTAAGGGTGCATTTTCATATAATAATCTTAACTTACCTTCTGGTTTTTGTAATGTCCCAGGATACAGAAATACACCACCTTGTACTAGTATCCGATGAATATCACTAACCATAGCCCCACTATAACGTGCTGTATAGCCTTCCGTGCGGTGAACGTAGCGAATATATTCCCTAAATGGTTCCTCCCATTGCCAAAAGTTGCCTTCGTTTACACTATATACAGGCCCATGTTGGGGAATTTTTACTTTTTCTTCTGTGAGAATAAACTCTCCTAAACTGGGATCTAAGGTGAAAAAATGTACCCCTTTACCTATACTATATACCAACATGGTACTGGGTCCGTATAGTATATATCCAGCTGCCAGTTGTTTTCTACCATGGTTTAAGAGGTCTTTTGCTTCACCGTCTAAGTCTGTTCCTTCCTGTTGTCGAATGGAAAAAATTGAACCCAAGCTCAAGTTGATGTCGGTGTTGGATGAACCATCAATGGGATCATATAATAGGGTGTAACGTCCAATTGGGCAGTTTTCTGGAATGTAATAGGGTTTTTCCATCTCTTCGGAAGCAAGACGACAAACTAGTCCACTTTGCTTGAATACGGATATAAATACTTCGTTGGCATAGATGTCCATTTTTTTGACGGTTTCACCTTGGATATTGGTTTCCCCCGTAAAACCTAAAACATCCTCCATTAATCCCGCACGGGTGAATCTACGAGCGATTAGTTTACCTGCTAAAGCAATCCGATTCATTAGGGCACTTAGGTCTTGGGCTTGGGAGTCAAAGCTTTCCATCTGTTGCAGAATATGACGAGACAGGGTTGTACAATCTCTGTCTAAGGTTTTATCTGTGGATGGTTCTGAATTTGCTTTCATTTGTGTCATTTCCTATAGCCTGCTTGGGAGTGTTGTTTGATCGCAATCTTCTTGTTTTGATGATCTCTCTTCCAATTCCATTCTTTATAGTTTTGATGCGCTACCTTTAACTCTCATTATAGTTTATAGCTCTAACCATCTGCAAGGGGACAAATTACACCCACAACCCTAACTCATCAACGAACTCCAGTTTTGGTGCCATTTTTGCCTGCTACATCCTCCGGTAGTTCCACGCCAAAAACACGAGCAAAAGCCTTTTCTACTTTATAGCCAGAATCAATAGACTCTAAAGGGTCTTTACGTAAACGATGACGTAGGCACAACGTAATGACTCGACGAATATCTTCAACTGTAACTTCCGTCCGTCCTTCAAATGCAGTTAAAGCCTTAGCTGCACGATTAGTCACAATGTCTCCCCTTAGCCCATCCACATCTAACTGTGAACAAACTTCGGAAATTTTGACTCGCATATCATAATCAATATTTACACTTGGCAATAGCTCCTGTGCACTGACAATTTGCTGCTGTAATAACTCTTGCTGAAATTGATAATTATCCAGAAATTGAGCCGGATTTTGATCAAATTCTGAGCGTTGTTCCACAATTTGCACCCGCAACGCAGGTTCTTTGACAGTGTGAATTTCTGCGTGCATCCCAAACCGGTCAAGTAGCTGGGGACGCAGTTCTCCTTCCTCTGGGTTTCCTGAACCAACCAACACAAATCGCGCTGGATGACGAATGGAAATGCCTTCCCGTTCCACCGTATTCCAACCACTAGCAGCAGAATCAAGCAGTACATCCACTAAGTGGTCATCTAATAGGTTGACTTCATCCACATAGAGAATACCCCTATTGGCTTTGGCTAATAAACCCGGTTCAAACGCTTTCACACCTTCGGATAAAGCTTTTTCAATGTCAATGGTACCACAAACTCGGTCTTCCGTTGCACCCAGTGGTAAATCCACCATTTGCACCTTTTTATGACCAATGGCAATTTCTAAACCTTCGGCTACTTGTTGACGTACTTCATCACTCATCAAGTCCGGATCGCTAGGATCACTGTTAAAGGGATCATTAGCCACTACAGGAATCTCTGGCAATAAATCCGCTAAAGCCCGAATTGTGGTAGATTTACCAGTACCGCGATCGCCCATAATCATTACGCCACCGATTTTGGGGTCAATTACGTTGAGCAATAGGGCTAGTTTCATTTCTTCCTGACCAACAATGGCGGCGAATGGGAAGACTACGCGGCGTGTACTTGTCTTAGATTGAGCAGTTGAAGTCACTAAAAATTACCTTAACAATATTTTTTTCGATTACAACTCCCTATTTTGCCATGTTTAGAGGCGATTGAGATCATTGAGGTCACAATATTTAGCCTCCCTGGTTTTGGAAACCAGGGAGGTACTCTCTACGCTTCTACTCGTCTTCAGCAAAAATGAAGCGATATAACTCACTAGAATCAGGCTCAGGACTCTCCTGGGCAAAACGGACTGCATCCTCAATTAAACTCTGTATTTTCTTCTCAATCTGTTTTAGATCTGATTCTACCGCTAAATTATGCTCCACTAAATAAGCACCTAACTTTTTAATGGGATCGCGAGAAAACCAAAACTCCTTTTCTTCTTTACTACGCAATTCATCAGGATCAGCTAGGGAGTGACCACGGAAACGATAGGTAAGGGCCTCAATTAAAGTTGGTCCTTCCCCCGCACGGGCTCTAGCTACTGCTTCTTGGGCAACTTGACGCACTGCTAAAACATCCATACCATCTACTTCTACTCCTACCATGTTAAACACACTGGCTTTTTTGTAAATTTCTGGATCCGAGGTTGCTCGTTCGTGCGCCATACCAATTGCCCATTTGTTATTTTCTACTACAAACAGAATTGGTAGTTTCCACAGTGCTGCCATATTTAGGGTCTCGAAAAATTGACCGTTGTTTGCAGCTCCATCACCAAAAAAACAAGCGGTTACTTGATCTGATCTTTCATCTCCTAATACTTCTCGACGGTATTTACTTTGAAAGGCTGCTCCAGATGCTACCGGAATACCTTCCGCCACAAAAGCATAACCACCCAATAACCGATGTTCAGCAGAAAACATGTGCATGGAACCACCACGCCCTTTGCTACATCCTGTGGCCTTACCAAACAATTCCGCCATTACTTCCCTAGCTGGCACACCTGCGCTCAAAGCATGTACGTGATCACGATAGGTACTGGAAACAAAGTCCTCACCAGGACGCATTGCACCCCTGATTATACCACTGGAAACTGCTTCCTGTCCATTATATAAATGGACAAACCCAAACATTTTTCCCCGATAGTACATTTCGGCGCATTTATCTTCAAAATAGCGTCCTAGTACCATATCCTCGTATAGTCCCAGCCCCTCTTCTCTAGTGATTTGGACTGTAGCGGTGTCAAATTTGGGTAACGTGCGTTCTTGAACCATTATTGTAAATTGTTCCTATCGTAAAAGATAATCTGCTATAAAACAGATGGTTGGTGAATTTTCCACTGACTCCTATTATATTGGCTGTATTACAGGAAAACTAACTAATAAATCACAAGAACATCACTTATGCAATTACTAGCTGGAGATATAGGTGGTACTGGAACTCGACTCAGATTAGTGGAGTTTTCCCCATCCCTGGGTTTACGCACCTTATATGAGGACAATTATCGTAGTGGAGATTTTGATGATTTAGTACCAATTGTAATTCGCTTTTTAGAGGCGGGACAAACTGCTACAGGAACTATATTTGCCCCGGAAAGAGCCTGTTTTGCGATCGCAGGTCCTGTGGTAAACAATAAGGTGAAGTTAACTAATCTCTCCTGGTTTTTGGAGGGGGAAAGACTGGCACAGGAACTGAATATACCCACAGTGTCTCTGATTAATGATTTTGCAGCTGTGGGTTATGGCATTTTAGGTTTACAAAGCCAGGATTTAATTACGCTACAAGATGTCCCACCCCAACCCGGTGCACCAATAGGAGTAATTGGAGCGGGGACAGGTTTAGGAGAAGCATTTTTAATTCAACAAGGTGAAAATTATCAGGTTTTTGCCACAGAGGGTGGTCATGGAGACTTTGCTCCCAGGAATGAATTAGAATTTAGACTATTACAATATATTCTCAATAAGTATGGGATTGCTCGCTCCTCCATAGAAAGGGTGGTTTCCGGGTTAGGGATAATTTCCATTTACCAGTTCCTCAGAGATACAACCCAAGAAGCGGAAAACCCAGAAATCGCTCAAGTTGTCAGAAACTGGGAAAACGGTCAGGGAGGATCTGATCCAGGAGCTGCTATTGGCACTGCAGCGCTCAATAACAGCGATCGCCTGTCCATAGAAACAATGAGAATATTTGTCAGTTGTTATGGTGCGGAAGCCCACAATTTTGCTTTAAAACTATTACCTTATGGAGGATTATATATTTCTGGTGGTATAGCTCCTAGAAATTTACCCCTGATGCAAAATGGCAACTTCCTGAAAAATTTTGTTGAGGGAGGTACCATGACCTCCCTACTCCAAAATATCCCCGTACACATAATTGTCAACGAACAGGTAGGATTAATAGGAGCTGCTCTGTTTGCATCCAGACTTTGAGGTTATGGTTTTTCGGGATGGAAGCCAAGGAACTACCGCTGAAGTAAATTCCTTCTCCACCAACCCTGTATGCAGGTTTTATTAATGTTGGGAACCAGTATGTACCGTCTTAACCCACTTGAGGCGTTTAGGACGTAGTGACACCCTAGCTGTAGTGCTACTCATAACCACTAACCAGTGCAACATATAAATGCTGCCACGAATAGTTTGTAAAAGTAGCATAAAATAATTAGAGTTTTTCTGATCTTGTCGAGTGCGCTTTAAACCAGAGAACATGCCAATAAAAGACATAGTGACAGATAAACTAGTAATAGGCGCTAATATAGGAGGACGATGACGAATCAGAGACATAAGTAAATCCGGTACTGCTGCTGTAGGTATAATATACATAATCAGCATAAAAATCAGTAAATCAACGGTTTTACCTGCTCTCATGCGACCTTTGAGGATGAGATCCCAGTAATCTAAATAACGCTGGTATCCACCCTCAGCCCAACGATTACGTTGATGCCAAAGGGCCACCACATTGGTCACACCCTCTTCCAGTACGGGTGGATAGAACATACATTCTATATCCCAACCAGTTAGATTTAAGCGAATGGTTAAATCCAAATCATCAGTGATGGTTTCCTCATTCCACCCACCACAACCATTGAGAGCTTCCCGACGCACAAACTGACCATTACCCCGCAATTCACCCAACCCACCAATAGCAGTGCGTTGTTGTTGGAACCAGGTGTCAAGAGCCATTTCCGCCATTTGTCCCTTAGTCCAAAAATTTTCCTTAGCATTGGCGATCGCCTTTCTAACTTGTACAGCACCGACCTTTTCTCGTTGAAAAGTGGGTATAACCTGTAACAATAAATCCGGACTAATTTGGGCATCAGCATCAAATACGGCAATAATTTCACCTTTAGTCATTGGTAAGACCTGGTTTAGCGCCCCAGATTTTCCACCGGTAGCATTAGCATCTCTACGAAAGACATTGAGTTGTTTGTAATCTTGCTGTAATTGTGCTAATATCTCAGAAGTTTTGTCTGTGCTGTGGTCATCAATAAGCCACACCTCATATTCGCCATGGGGATATTCCAGACTACAAAGATTGTGCACCAATCTAGCAATAACTGCCTGTTCGTTTTTAGCTGAGACTAAGACCGATACAGAGGGTAAATCTCCTTGTATTTGCTTATGGTGGTGGCGGGGTCTGACAAAAATGATTCTAAGAGCATGAACACCCAAGATAGTGGTCAGACCGAGAATAAAAGCAAAACCCCAGGAAACTAAATGTAAAGCAATAGTTCCCCCCCAAACCATGGTTAGGACCAGAATGGCCTTAGGTCTGCGTCCTTGAAAGCGGGAGCAAATATCCTTAATCCCATTTTTGGATTTCCCCTGGGCTGAAAGGTCAGATAGCAGGGAGTCTAGACCATCAGAATTTGCTGTATAGGAGTCCTGATCTGTCCAGGAATTCGCTGGCATAGTTATTTTGCTCGCAACACCGTTATTTATGTTAAGTTTACCAAATACTGGAGCAATTAGGGGAGGGATTGAAATTTTTGGCAAAAATGTGTACAGTGTTGGTCTACACCAAAAAGATGTGGCACCCATCCAGAGTTTGCATCATGATCAACAAATTAGTCAACACCAACATTAAGAGTTCCCACGTTTTACCAACTCCTAATCAAGTTAAAGAAAAACTACCTTTAACTAAATCCGCTGAGCACACGATTTTACAGTATAGAGAAGAACTAGAGAATATTTTAGATTTTCAAGACAGCAGAAAATTTATTGTAGTTGGCCCCTGTTCTATTCATGATCCAGAAGCTGCTATAGAATATGCAGAAAAGTTAAAACTCCTAGCACATAAAGTCCATGATAAATTGCTATTAATCATGCGGGTTTACTTTGAAAAGCCCAGAACCACTATTGGATGGAAGGGACTAATTAATGATCCGGACATGGATGATTCGTTCAAAGTAGAAAAGGGAATTTTAATTGCTCGTAGTTTGCTATTAAAACTAGCAGAATTAGGACTACCCACAGCAACAGAAGCATTAGATCCAATTATTCCGCAATATATTAGCGAACTAGTGAGTTGGTCAGCAATTGGAGCAAGAACCACAGAATCACAGACCCACCGAGAAATGGCCAGTGGTCTTTCTATGCCAGTAGGTTTTAAAAATGGCACAGACGGCAATATTAATGTGGCCTTGAATGCTCTCAAATCTGCCCAAAGCACTCACCATTTTTTAGGTATTAATCAAAAAGGACAGGTCAGTGTATTTGAAACCCGAGGCAATTCCCATGGTCATGTAATTTTGCGAGGGGGTACTAAACCCAACTATGATCCACAAAATGTGAGATTGGTAGAAGAACAGTTGAAAACAGCAGGTTTACCATCAAGAATCGTTATTGATTGTAGTCATGGTAATACCAATAAAGACTATAGATTGCAACCTCGGGTCTTAGAAAGTGCAATTGGGCAAATAGTTGATGGGAATACCTCTATTGTGGGTATGATGCTGGAATCAAATTTATATGAAGGTAATCAGCCAATCAACGGTAACCGGGAGGGTTTAAAGTATGGTGTCTCCGTAACTGATCAATGTATTAGTTGGGAGGAAACAGAAAAAATTATTTTGGCTGCTCATGCTCAACTGGGAGGAAATTAACGAATCCTACATTCCTCAAAGCACTAAAAGTTTTTAATTACCAAAAATATTCCCGAGAATATGCGATTCTGCATAATAATATTGCGATCGCCTAAGTAGGGAGGCACAATTATTTGTAGGATGGGTTGAAGTATGAAACCTATCCTACGTTCATCTTATCTTGCTATAGCTATATCATCACAAGGAGGAAACATGATAAACGATGCGGGAGTTAGAGTATTTATATCTAGCCTAAATACGGATATCAATTGGGCAACAATCTCCACCTGGTTAGTGATTGCTGTTATTTTATCTATGGTTGGTGGTGCCCTGGGGGGAATGATGATTGCAGGTAAAGATTTAGGTTTTAAATTCGCAGCCATAATTGGCAGTTTGTTCGCACCTGCTGGGGTAATTCCCACTTTGATATTAGGATTACTACTATTAAACTTTCTGGGTAATTATTAGGAGTAAATATGTTAGAATTAGGGTGGTTTTCGCTCAAACTGTTGTTCAAGGGGAAATTATTTCGCGATCCCCTATACTTTACCCGTCAAACTATCATTGCTTCCAGTTTCGGTGTGGGATTATTAGTCCTATTAGCACAGACTTCAATTCCCCTATGTATTCCTATTACCATTAGCAGCTTAACTACTGGTATGATAATGCCTTTTCTGTTAAAAGATTTCCGGATGAAATGATTTCTGGGGGGATAATAATTCCCCCGGGTAACCCTAAGTTTCTATTTCGGTGTAGGTTTGAACGCTGCTCCTTTCTCTCCACAGAGTTAAAAGGGTACTGGCAATAAAAATGCTAGAATACACACCCGCCCCAAAACCAATAATCAAGGCCAGGGAAAAATACTTCAATGTTTCTCCACCAAATATAAAAATAGCCACCAATGATAACATGGTAGTTAGAGTGGTATTTATTGACCTACTTAATGTCTGATCCACTGCGTCATCAACAATCCTATCAATGGGTATGTGAGGACTGGTTTTTATATTCTCCCTAATCCGGTCATAAATTACAACCGTATCGTTAACAGAAAATCCCGTAATCGTCAGCAATGCTACGATAAATAAACTATCTACCTCTATACCAAAAACTAAACCAAAAATGGAAAATATGCCCACTGTAATCAAAATATCATGTAACAGCGCAATTATGGCAAAAACTGCGTAGTCCCATTGGAATCTCACAGCTAGGTAAATTGTAATCCCAATAAAAGAAACTATTAAAGCAATAATTCCAGACCTAAACAGTTCTCTCCCCAGGGTTGGACCTACATCATCAATTTGGTTTTTCTGTGGGTCGAAAACACCAACTTTTTGGCTTAGGGCACTTTGTAATTTAACACGCTGATCCGTATCTAAGTTTTTTGTTCTAATGGTGATGCCATTTTGTTCGCCATTATCAGAAATTAACTGTATGCTACTTTCCCCTAAACCTTGTTCTTTGGCAACTTCTCGCACCACGTTAATATCTATAGGTTGGTTGCAATTACCTGGTTGTTTACAATCCCGGACCAATTGTAACCGTGTACCACCAATGAAATCTAATCCGGGACGCAAAGGAGCTTTAATCGTGGGTATTTGCCAAGAAATCACCATGGATATGATCCCACTAATAATAATTACTGATGAAAAAACCCACCAGATATTTCGCCATTTGTTAACATGTAATCTCATTTAATTATCTCCGTCCTATCTGCTAATTTGGGACAATACAAAGCCGGTTTCCGCCAAGATGGAAAGGATATGGCTAAAAACATAAGAGTGCGACTACAGGTAATGGCGGTAAACATGCTAACCCCAACCCCCAATGCTAAAGTGAGAGCAAATCCTTTCACCAATCCGGAACCTAACCAAAATAAGGCTGCACAAGCAATCCAGGTGGTAACATTGCTATCTAAAATGCTGGAAAATGCTCGGTAAAAACCAGATTCGACAGATCTATAAAGAGTTTTACCAGATCTTAACTCCTCTCGTGTACGCTCAAAAATTAGTACATTAGCATCTACTGCCATACCAATACTCAGGATAAACCCTGCTATACCGGGTAGGGTAAGGGTAACTCCTAACAAAGAGAATGTGGCCCAGGTTAAAATGGCGTAAATGATTAGGGAGATATCAGCAATTAATCCTGGTAGTCTATAGTATAAAACCATAAAGACTAAAACCAGAGCTAACCCTCCAATACCAGCATAGATACTACTTTGAATACTATCTTGACCTAGGGTAGCACCTACTGTCCTTCTTTCGGCAATTTCCACCGGTACGGGTAAGGCTCCCCCTCTTAACTGCACACCTAGATTATTTGCTTCTTCCGCTTGAAATCTTCCGGTTATAATTGCTGACCCACCAGTGATGCCAGTGGCTGCAAACTCTACTCCTACACTAGGAGAGCTAATTAACTCATTGTCCAAAAAAATACCAATCCCTCGTCCAGTCCCCGCCAATTGTTTGGTCAACTCGGCAAATAGGGCCCCACCTTCATTGTCAAAGCGCAGGGCCACGTTCCAATTGTTTCCTTGGGTAGGCTCTCCATAAGCATCTTTTAGGTATTTACCTGTTAGGGGTGGATCCGTGCTGGCAAATAACTCCGCGATCGCCTGATAGTTTTTCTTTAATTCCGCTTGGTTTGCAGCAATGGCGTTTTCATCTTTGCCCTTTCTTAAAGTTTCTTGTTTACTTTTTATATCCAGTTGAGATACTCTTAAACTCTGTAATAAAGTTTCCGTATCTGGCTTTTGTAGACGAAACTCTAATTGTGCTGTACCACCGAGTACCTTTTCTGCTTGTTGTGGGTCATTTACCCCGGGTAACTGGACGAGAATCTTATCTTTGCCCACGGTTTGAATGATCGGTTCAGAAACTCCTAAACCATTAATTCTCCCTTCTACAACTTTTTTAACTGCTTCCAGCTCCCTGTCTGTAATCTCTTTGATTTGCTCTGTTGGTTTCACCTGAATTGTTAACTGAGAACCCCCTTGCAGGTCTAATCCCAAGGGCACTGGAATTTTAACAATTACTGCTATTGCTGCAATAAGTAAAATTATGATTAAGGCTAATACGGATCTGTATTTTTGCATAGGGATCTAAAATTAATTTACATTAATAAAAAAGATAAGGAAGATTGAGTATCTTTGGCATTTGCTGATACTCAATCTTAGCGGTTTATAACCCGAAAATTAAGCCCCGAAAATTAAGCTATTAAACCCGCAAAGCAACCATTTTTTCCACTGCTTCCACCACCTGTTCTGGTTGGACAATGGTTAACCTTTCTAAGTTACCGTTGTAAGGTGTGGGAATATCTTGGGAAGAGAGACGCAATACAGGTGCATCCAGTTCATCAAACAATCTGTCATTGATAGAGGCGGTTAGTTCTGCTCCAATTCCTCCCGTCCTCATACACTCTTCCACCACTATCACCCGGTGAGTTTTGCGAATTGATGCACCAATGGTATCAAAGTCAAGAGGCTTCAAAGAAATTAAATCAATAACTTCTGGATCATATCCCTGTTTCTCCAAAGTTTTCACCGCTTGCATTACATGATAGCGCATCCGTGAATATGTGAGAATAGTTACATCTTTTCCTTTACGAACTATCTCCGCTTTATCTAGGGGGAGGATGTATTCTTCCCTAGGCAAATCTTCTTTTAAGTTGTAAAGCAAAACGTGTTCAAAAAATAACACTGGATTATCATCCCGGATTGCTGCTTTTAATAGACCCTTAGCGTTATAGGGTGTGGAGCAAGCAACAATTTTTAAGCCTGGAACTGCTTGGAAGTAGGCTTCCAGTCTTTGGGAGTGTTCTGCTCCTAATTGTCTACCCACTCCACCTGGACCACGAATAACCATGGGGATTTTAAAGTTACCACCGGATGTGTACCGTAACATTCCCGCATTGTTGGAAATTTGGTTGAATGCTAGGAGCAAAAAGCCCATGTTCATACCTTCGATTATAGGTCTTAATCCCGTCATAGCTGCACCTACAGCTAATCCGGTAAAGCTATTTTCAGCGATGGGGGTATCCAAGACTCGCAGATCACCATACTTTTTACACAGGTCTTTGGTAACTTTATAGGAACCGCCGTAGTGTCCCACGTCCTCGCCTAGTACAAACACGCTAGGATCGCGGGACATTTCTTCGTCAATTGCTTCCCGCAGAGCGTTGAAAAATAGTGTTTCTGCCATTAGACCTTTATCAAAATTTATTCCTTTCAAATTCTATCGCGCCTCCGTCTATAATAACGTCGGCGATTGCACTATTGATTTGTAATCATGGTCAATCTCCGATTGTATCCTCAATCCATCAATTTGTCAATCGGTCTGAGGTTGGTTGGCGTTCAATTGCTAGTTGAATCAATTGGTCAACTAGTTGGGGAAAGCTAATTCCGGTATTTGCCCAAAGTTGGGGATACATGCTTGTGGATGTAAATCCTGGCAAGGTGTTAATTTCGTTGATTAATATTTCTCCGGTGGACTCCACATAGAAGAAATCTACCCTGGCTAAACCAGCAGCATCAACTGCTGCAAAGGCTTTTAGAGACATTTCTTGAATTTGTTCAACTACTGTTTGTGATAGAGGTGCGGGTATTAACAGGTCAGCTTTTCCCTGGGTGTATTTGGTTTCATAATCGTAAAAATCACTATTAAAACTGATTTCACCAACCACAGAGGCTTGGGGATGGTCATTACCCAAAACTGCGCATTCTACTTCTCTAGCAACTACTCCAGCTTCAACTATAATTCGTCTATCATAGGTAGCAGCATTATCTAGAGCCGTTTCTAGTTCTTGACGTGAGCGTACTTTAGCGATACCTACGGATGAACCTAGGTTAGCTGGTTTAACAAAGCAAGGATAACCCAATGTGGTCTCAATTTGGTCGCACAGTTTAGGAAACACACAGGGATTTGACCAAATTTGCGCTCTAGTAACGGTTTGGTATTGGACTTGGGGTAGACCAGCTTGGGCAAAGGCTGTTTTCATAGCAATTTTATCCATTCCCATGGCTGATCCCAAAACTCCAGACCCCACAAAAGGCACTTGCATCAAGGTGAGTAATCCCTGAATAGTTCCATCCTCTCCATTGGGTCCGTGCAATATGGGAAACCACAAATCAATTTGGGGAGATTTCTGAGGAAATTGCCATAAATTGACCGTGGTAAGGGTATTTTCTTGGGCTGAACCCGATTCTAAGACTTTTCTAGCTATTTCCTCCCCTTGCCATACCCCGTCCTTTTGAATGTAAAATGGATACACCTCATATTTTTGGCTATTCTCTCCCGTAGTCAAGGCCTTGGCAATTGCTCCTGCTGAAACTATGGAAACTTCATGTTCTCCAGAACGTCCACCAAATAATAACCCCACCCTCAGTTTTGACATTTTCTTTTCCTCAAGAATCTCTCAAGGTGATAGATTAACATATTGATTTGTTAATTTTTTCTCGCCAGTGTTAATCCATCTGCTATGGGGACTAGACTTAGGGTGATTCTTGAGTCTTGGTGTACTTTTTGATTAAATGCACGAATTTTGCTGGTTTGGTTGTCTTGTATTTCTGGATCTGCTACTCTTCCTGACCAAAGCACATTGTCTACCGCAATTAATCCACCAGGTCTAATTAATTCTAGCGATCGCTCATAATAATTTTCATAGTTCGCCTTGTCTGCATCTATAAAGGCAAAATCAAAGGTTCCTGCTTCCCCTGCTACTAATAGTTTATCTAGAGTTTCTAATGCTGGAGCTAGTTGTAGGTCAATTTTATCTGCGACTCCCGCCCTTTGCCAGTATATTCGAGCCATACTAGTGTACTCTTCGCTGATATCACAGGCAATGATTTTGCCATCATCAGGTAAAGACAAAGCTACTACCAGGGAACTGTAACCTGTGAATACTCCTATATCCAAAGTCTTTTTTGCTCCTAAGATTTTAATTAGCAGTGCCATAAATTGTCCCTGCTCTGGGGAGATCTGCATTATGGACATTGGCAGCTTGGCAGTTTCTTGACGTAATTCGCTGAGAATTTCCACTTCGCGCAGGGAATTTCTCAGGAGGTAATTATATAAATCCGTTCCTAAACCCAAGGTTTGCTTTATCATGGTATGGTGTGAGAGCGATTTTTGACCATTATATCTTTTGTTCACTGGGAGCGGAATATGTTGAGAAATGTTGCGGTGATGCAAAAAATTGATCTTGGTTCCCAGGTTTAAACTTATAATCTAAAAAATGTTCTTGGAGAGCCAGGTGTTATTATGTGATATCATCAGCGGTTTGTATTTAAGGGGGTAAAGATGAGTCGTCCAATTATTCTCGGTATTGTCGGTGATAGCGCTGCAGGAAAAACTACCCTCACTAAGGGTATAGCCCAGGTGCTAGGACCAGAAAATGTAACTCTCATCTGTACTGATGATTATCACCGGTATGACCGTCAGCAAAGGGCAGAAACTGGCATTACTGCTCTCCATCCAGACTGTAACCATCTGGACATTATGCAACAACATTTGGCTCTTTTACGCACGGGTCAACCTATTCTCAAACCAGTCTATAGTCATAAAACAGGAACCTTTGAACCACCTCAATACATTAAACCCAATAAGTTTGTCATTATTGAAGGGTTACTGGGCTATTCTACCCGTGCTGCACGTGACGCTTATGATGTCAAAGTCTATCTAGCTCCTCCAGAATCTCTACGAGCTGATTGGAAGATTAAAAGGGATACCCAAAAGCGGGGTTATACCAAAGAACAAGTGTTAGCAGAATTAGAAAAGCGGGAACCAGATTCAGAACAGTTTATTCGTCCTCAACGTCAATGGTCTGATATTGTAGTTACCTTCTATCCCCCCAATGACAATGAAACAGAAAATGGTGGACATCTTAATGTCCGGTTAATCTTGCGCCCTACTATTCCCCATCCTGATTTTACTCAAATTCTTCATCCAGATAATGATGACTCAGAATCACCTGTGCGTTTGGGACTGGATAGGGATATGGGTAAACCAGTTGACGTGTTAGAAGTTGATGGACACGCAACTTTAGAACAGGTTAATAAAATAGAGCATGTTATGTGTAATGATATGCCCTATCTTAGAAATGTGTGCGATCGCGAAATTAATCCTGAACTGGGTAAGATTGCTGGCACAACTGGGGAAACTTTGCAAAGTTATCCATTGGCAATAACACAATTGATAGTTACCTATCACATGTTGAAGGCGACCCAAGGGCATTCTTAAAGGAAGGAGCGAGGGTGTGATGAGACAAAAAGCCATACCAATCATCTAAGCCTGCACCAGTGGTAGCAGAAACTTGATAAACCCGAATGTGGGGATTAACCTTTTTCGCATAGTCAATACATTTTTCCACATCAAACTGTAAATAGGGCAATAAATCTATTTTAGTCAGGATCATAACATCACTGAGACGAAAGATGTGGGGGTATTTCATGGGTTTATCTTCCCCTTCTGTAACCGAGAGAATAACAACTTTAGTCTGCTCCCCCAGGTCAAATAATGCGGGACAGACTAAATTGCCCACATTCTCTATCATCAATACAGAATCCAAGGGAGGTTGAAGTTCCTGTATTCCCCTTTCTATCATAGCTGCATCTAAATGACAACCTGTACCCGTATTTATTTGTATTACCTTGCAACCTGTGGATTGAATTTTTTGTGCATCGTTAGTGGTTTCCTGATCTCCTTCGATCACACTAATATTTAACTTGTGTTTTAAGTCATTAATTGTGCGAGTTAACAGAGTAGTTTTACCTGCACCTGGAGAACTCATCAGGTTGAGAGCTAGGATATTTCGCCCTTTAAACCACCCTCTATTTTGAGCAGCTATTAAATTATTTTTGCCTAGAATTTCCTGTTCTAGTGATATGGTTGTGTGGTGAATTTTAGCATGAATATTTGCTGGAGATTGGTCATGTTGGTGATGATGTTCATGAATATGGGAATGGCTAATTAGGGTTCCATCAGCTAGGGTATGGGTATGATAATCCCCATTTACAGGAGGGGTATTCATATTAGTAATTCTGGCTTCTTGATTGCTATCACATCCGCAGGTTACACACATAATTCCTCCACTTCTATTTCCTTAATTTTTAATTCCTGACCTGTAATTAAATCCAACTGTACACTACCACAGGGACAGATTCCAAAAGGTTTATCTACCGTAAATGTGACACCACATTGTTGACATCTGGCCATTCCAGGGATCTCTATAATTTCTAATTTTGCTCCTTCAACTATTGTACCCTGGGCACAGATATCGAAACAGAATTCTATCGCATCTGGCATTATGGCAGATAATTTACCTATTTCCAACGTCACCCGCTTAACTCGATGCTTGTGGGCATTTTCGCTGACCAGGGCAATAATGTTACGAGTTATTCCCAATTCGTGCATATTTTATATATCCTAATATCCCGAATACTATTAGATTAACATATTCTCGGTAGCTGCTCTCCCACCAACATATCTACTATTCTTTCTGCACCAAAAACAGTTTTTAAAAAAACTATTCCAGGTAGTTGCTCAACTACTTGTCCAATAATTGCTGCTTGTTTTCCCAAGGGATGATCTTGCATGGTGGATAATACCAGTTCCGCTTGCTCCTGGGGAACAACAATTACTATTTTACCTTCGTTGGCTAAATACAATGGATCTAAACCAAGTATTTCACACATTCCAGTCACCTCCTCTCTAATGGGAATGGTCTGTTCATTGATTTTTATCCCTAGATTTGCTGTTTGGGCAAATTCGTTTAATACTGTCGCCAAACCTCCCCTAGTTACATCTCTCATAGCATGAATATCAGGACAGACCTTGATAATTTCAGCTACCAGTTCATGCAATGGTTGACTGTCGCTTTCTATATCTGTTTCTAATTCTAATTCTCCTCTAGCTATTAAAATTGCCGCACCATGATTCCCTATTTCTCCATTAATAATTACCATATCCCCCGGTTGAATATGGCGAGGTGAAATTTTAATTCCCTGGGGTATTATCCCTATCCCAGCAGTATTAATAAATAATTTATCCGCAGAACCACGATGCACTACCTTGGTGTCTCCTGTAACTATTTGCACTCCCGCTTTTTGAGCAGCATGTTGCATACTCCCCACTACTTTTCTTAATGTTTCTAATGGCAAACCCTCTTCTAAGATCATGCTACAACTTAAATATAGGGGTTTAGCACCCCCAACTGCCAGATCATTAATTGTGCCATTAACAGCTAAATCACCAATATTGCCACCGGGGAAAAACAAGGGATCTACCACGTAAGAATCGGTGGTAAATGCTAATCTATCTCCCAGTTTTCCCAGGGTTGATAAATCAAAACTTGCCTGATCTTCTAATTGTGATAAAATCTCATTATGGAAATTTTTCACAAATACATCATGAATTAAATCGCTCATGGCTTTACCACCACTACCATGGGATAGGTTAATATGGCTATCTTTAACTTGATGGGAGCGACGACCTACCTGTGCTATTTTTTGAAATAGGGGATTTTGATTTTTCTGATTTTTATCTATTGCCATACAATTGCTATATAAGAGCTGATAATCTGCCATATTTATAATATGCTGCACAAGCACCTTCAGAGGAAACCATACAAGTTCCTATGGGTGTTTCTGGTGTGCAAGCTGTGCCAAATACTTTACATTCCCAAGGTTTTAAAACTCCTTTAAGAATTTCTCCACATTGACAGGCTTTATGATCGGGCACTTTCAAATTGGGAATAGTAAATTTGGCTTCTGCATCAAATTGAGCATATTCGGGACGTATTTTCAAACCAGAATTAGGAATTTCTCCCAACCCCCGCCATTCAAATTTCTCGCGAACTGTAAAAACCTGATTCATGGCTTGAATGGCATTTTGATTTCCCCCTTTCTCAACTAACCGATTATATTGGTTTTCTACTTCACACTGATTTTCTTCTATTTGTTTTAATAACATCCATATAGATTGGAAAATATCCAATGGTTCAAATCCAGAAATGACAATCGGTTTATGATATCTTTCGGGAATAAACTCATATGGATCTGTTCCAATAACCATGCTTACATGACCTGGACCAACAAAACCATCTAGTTGTAAATCTGGATTTGCTAATAATGCTTCCAATGCTGGTATAACTAATACATGATTGGAAAATAAACTAAAGTTTCTAATGTTTTCTGCTGCTGCTTGTAATATGGTAAATGCAGTGCTAGGAGCAGTGGTTTCAAATCCTAAACCAAAAAATACTATCTCTTTTTCAGGGTTTTCCTTGGCAATCTTTAAACTATCCAGAGGAGAATAGACCATTCTAATATCTGCTCCCTCAGCTTTTGCTTGTAACAAGCTGGTTTTAGACCCTGGAACCCTCATAGCATCCCCAAAAGTAGTGAAAATAATCTGCTGGTTTTGGCAAAGGGCGATCGCATCATCTACTCTACCTTTTGGCATGACACATACCGGACATCCAGGTCCATGAATCAGTTCAATATTATCTGGTAATATTTCCTCAATGCCATATTTAAAAATCGCATGGGTGTGACCACCACACACTTCCATTATTTTCAGGTGTTTGTTTTTGTGGGAATTTCTTGAGATTTGAAGACTCAGTTGTGCAATTTCTTTTTGTAAACCTTGAGCTTTTTCGGGGTTACGGAATTCATCTACATATTTCATAATTTTACCAAGGTGTTATAAATCGCTCCTTTGCAGGTCTTTAGTATCACCATAACTGTTAGCAATTTCCTGTAAAAGGGCTAAGGTTTCTGCTGCTTCCTGTTCATTAATTCTGTTCATAGCAAAACCCACATGAACTAACACCCAATCTCCGAGACATTTTTCGGGTGGGTGTTCCTCATCAACAATACATGCTATATTGATTTGACGCTTAACTCCTCCAACCTTAACTATTGCTAGTTTATGTTCTGGATTGCTGATTTCTATTATTTGTCCAGGTATTCCTAAACACATATCTTTTTCTCGACCTAATTAGAGTTTACTAGAGTTTAACATACATCTTTGGAAAGAAAATGTGGCGTTGCACAATAATTGAGGTTCAATCATCTGATATCTACCGCTCTAGCTACGAATTACTGTAATGGTTCTTCCCTCTCGACTAATGGCCTGTTCCATACTAATCCTCTCACCCATGGGTGGTAATCCCGGACGGTGATCAAAAATTACTAACCAACCTCTATCTAATCCTAACCCACCCAGATATTTATCCAATTGGGTCAAACCCTTCGTTAACGGATCCGATTTTCCCCTCCAAACCTTTAACTCTATGCCCATCACTACCTTGCCATAGCGTAAACAAATATCCATTCTTCCAGAACCAACGGCATATTCCCGTTCTAAAGTGCCACCACCATTCACTACCCGATGTAAAAACGCCATCAAAACTAAATGGGGAGCAATTTCATGATAAGGCGCACTTTTGAGTAATGGTTCCCCATGTTGTCGCCAAAACTCTAGGAAAGCATTTAAGAGTTTGTCAGGATTTAAAGTATTATCAGTATTTAACCAAGTAGGTTGAATCTGGGGTAGACTATCCTGACTACCCTGGGACAAAACACGAGGAATCACCTCCTGGTAAATGGGATTGGCAATGGTTAGTCCTCCCAAGGGACTGCGCTTTACCAAGCCTAAATCTAGCAAGAAACGGCGATCATCCTCTGGGGTATCTGGTAAGTCCGATCCAGCTAACATGGGTTGAATAATGGCTTTGACCCGATCTTCCCGTAAGCGCTCTGCCAAACTATCCAAATGGGTATCCTGGCGCTGAATCAGAACTTCTTTGGCTTGGTTAATTACTTCAGCGGTAATGGGTTGAGTAATATCTTTCACTAACACCTGAGTGGCTTGACGAGCTAGGGCGTTTACTAACCATGGTTGCCCATCGGTTAAATAAAATGCTTGTTTAATTGCTTCCGGGGTAAAAATTTGTCCTGTAGCTTGCGTATGTTGTAAGTAAAGTTCTTCCACCTCTGACAGAGTGAAATTACTTAAAGTCAAGGATTCCGCTTTGATATTGAAAGGACTTGACGTATTCAGTCGTTCACTTCCACCAGATTTAACCTTATAGTCCCGCACATCCCGCATACCAATTAACCCCACCGAATGGGGAAATCCCCGAGGACGACGGGGAAAACCTGAGCGTAATTGTCTTAAAATTAGGATTAAAGCTTCATCTGTTAGGGAATCGATTTCATCTAAAAAGATTACAAGAGGTCTTGGAGATTGTGCGGACCACTCACTTAAAGTTTTGCCTATTCCTGAGTCTGTTTCACGCTCTGGCCAATAGGATGGTTGTAGTTCTTTGGGTAAATAAAATTTGATTGCCTGTTTCCATTCTTCTAAAATAACCTGCTCCGCTTGCTGGGGATTATGGGAGAATACTGATCCCACTTCAACGGAAAGCATAACTGCGGTATATTTTCCACTATCAGTCAATTCTCGTGCTAAGGCTATCATAGCTGTAGTTTTGCCGACTTGTCGCGGCGCGTGAATTATAAAGTAGTTTTCTCCGTCAATTAGTGCTTTCAAATCCGGTAGTCGAGCTGTGGGAGAGAGCATATAGTGGATTTCGGATTTACAGGGTCCAGCAGTATTAAAGTATTTAGGCATAATTGTGAGCTATAATTTAGATTGATTCTTGGGTCGGAACGCTTAGTTAGGCATTTTGCCCACATCTAGCTGCAACAATCATAGCTTGTCCCAGAGATATTCCTCCATCATTTGGAGGTACTTTACTATGGGTAAAAACTTCCATGCCCATATTTTGCAGTAATTTAGTTGTTTGCTGCAAAAGAATTCGGTTTTGAAATACTCCCCCGGTTAGTGCTACTTGATTAGTTTTATATTCTTGACTCAATTGTTTAACTGTTTCTATAATCAAATGGGCTAGAGTTAGGTGAAACTTGGCAGCTATTTCCCCTATTCCAACTTGTTGGTTTATATCCTCTAAGATTCCTTTCCATATAGAAGCTGTGTTTACATAGTACATTCCATCTAACTTTTCAATATTTTGATGTGATGGATAACTGGATATATCATTTAGTATTTCAGGACTAATACAGGACTCCATTTCTATAGCTGCTTGTCCCTCGTAGGTACATTCTTCTCGACAAATGCCAATTGCTGCTGCTACCGCATCAAATAACCTACCAACAGATGATACAAGGGGTGAGTTAATATTTTTTTCCACCATTTGATCTAGCAATTTCAAAGGTTGTTTTTGTAGAAACTGCACAATTTCTAGAGATGGATATTGTTCTTGAACCTCTTGCCAATTTAAAGCACTATTGAGGTGAGCATAAGTATTTCTCCAGGGTTGATAAATAGATTGTTTTCCCCCTATCATAGGTACTGGTTTAAAGGTAGCCAGTCTTTGGTAATTAGAATAATCAGCCAGGAAAAATTCTCCTCCCCAGAAATTACCATCTTCTCCATATCCTAAACCATCAAAAGCTACACCTAATACTGGCTGGCTATTTAAAGGTATTTTGTTTTCCGCTAGACAAGCTGCAATGTGAGCATGATGATGTGGAATTTCATAAAGTTGGATTTCATTACTGACTGCTAATTGTCTACCCAGTTTTGATGATAAATATTCCGGATGTTTATCAATGGCAATAATTGCTGGTTTATGGGCGAATAAATTGAGATATAAATTTAGGGTTTCTTGATAGGTAGCAAAAGCGGAGGCATTTTCTAAATCTCCTAAATGTTGTGATAAAATAGCCTCACCTGCTCTCAATAAACAAAAGGTGTTTTTCAATTCCCCACCCATGGCTAAAATAGGTGGTGTCTTTTCAAGACCTTGTGGTAAAATAATCGGTGCTGGTGCATATCCCCTAGCGCGTCTGAGAATTTGGATTTTTTGATTAACTACTCTCACTACTGAATCATCTACTCGGTTAATAATATCTCGATTATGTAATAAAAAATAATCAGCTATTGGAGCTAACTTTTTTTTAGCATCTGAATTATCAATACATTGAGGTTCATCGGCAATATTACCACTGGTCAGAACTATGGGAACATTCATTCTCCTGAGAATTAAATGATGTAAAGGAGTATAGGGCAACATAAAACCCAGAGTGTTTTGACCAGGTGCGATCGCCCTGGCTATGGGATTCCCTATTTGGGATTTGACTGAGTTAGGTGGCAAGTTATTTTGGGGATTAATTTTTAATAAAACAATTGGTGCAGCAGGACTAGTTAATAAATCTTTTTCTAAATCAGAAATCTGACAATATTGAGATATTATATTGATATCTCTAGCCATTAAAGCAAAAGGTTTATGATAACGTTTTTTTCGCTGTCGTAATTTTTCAACTACAGTTTCTTGGGTAGCATCACAAGCTAAATGGAAACCGCCTAACCCTTTAATAGCAACGATTTCACCTTTTTGTAATAAAGTACAAACTGCATCAACCTCATCCAACATAGAAAACATATCCCCAGTGATAGGTTGACCATCAGCACGTTCTAACCATGCGCGGGGACCACAACGAAAACAAGCTACGGGTTGAGCGTGGAAACGTCTATTATTCACATCTTCATATTCCTGGTTACATTCTCCACACATAGGAAAATCTACCATGCTAGTATTATTTCTATCGTAGGGAATGGCCTGCATAATACTTAACCGTGGTCCACAATGGGTACAGTTAGTAAAGGGGTAGCGGAAATAACGACTAAAGG
Organism: Cylindrospermopsis sp. CR12; assembly: GCF_001432185.1. Taxonomy (NCBI): domain Bacteria; kingdom Bacillati; phylum Cyanobacteriota; class Cyanophyceae; order Nostocales; family Aphanizomenonaceae; genus Cylindrospermopsis; species Cylindrospermopsis sp. CR12. The sequence continues at coordinate 29,678 of NZ_LMVE01000016.1, forward strand.
GATCAAAAATTTCCTTTTGACATTCATCACAGGTTGCAGCATCGGGAACAATTTCCGTTTTCACTGGTGTTTCCATACTGGGAGAAATGATAAATTCTGTGAGTTCATCACCATGGAAATCATTAGACCCAGAAAGTGGACTCCTGATTAGTTCATGAATTTGAGCTAGGGGTGGACAGTGGTCATACAGTTGCTGCACAAAAGCAGTTATCTTTTCCTCACTCCCTACAATCCGGATTAAAACTCCATCCCCATCATTACATACATCTCCTTTTAAACCAGCATTTTTAGCCAAGCGGTAAACCGTGGGACGAAAACCTACACCCTGAACAGTACCCCTAACTCTTATTTGCTCTGTTCTCATGTTTTTACTGCAAAAGCATATTCATATTATATTCTAATAGGGTTGGTGGAATATTCAAGGGGAGGTTAGAAAATGCGA